>NZ_JBIVCD010000004.1:0-185309 GCF_044746425.1 Pseudomonas sp. NPDC086112
AGATGTCTTTGTTCAAACAGCTGTTGATCGCTATCTGTCTGTTCCTGGTGGTCGCCTTCACCGGCAGCTTCATGGTCAGTCTGGAAAGCTCGCGTACCCAGTACGTCAACCAGTTGCGCTCCCATGCCCAGGACGCAGCCACGGCGTTGGCGCTGTCTCTGACACCGAACATCGATGACCCGGCGATGGTCGAGCTGCTGGTCAGTTCGATCTTCGACAGCGGTTATTACGCGAGCATCCGTGTGGTCGATCTGACCAATGACAAGACAATTGTCGAGCGCAGCGGCATCCCGGCGGTCACTAACGTGCCGGACTGGTTCGTCAAACTGATCGGCCTGGAACCGGCCGGTGGCGACGCGCTTGTCAGCCGTGGCTGGGAGCAGGCCGCGCGGGTCGAGGTGGTCAGCCATCCGATGTTTGCGTTGGCCAAGTTGTGGCAGAGCGCGTTAGGCAGCCTCGGCTGGCTGCTGATCTGCGGCGCGGTGAGTGCGGTGTTGGGCGCGCTGTTGCTGCGCCGGCAACTGAAGCCTCTCGATTACATGGTCAAGCAATCCCACGCCATTGCTCGCCGCGAATTCCTCAGCCTGCCGGAACTGCCGCGCACCCCGGAACTGCGGCGGGTGGTGCAGGCCATGAACCAGATGGTCGAGAAGCTCAAGGCGCTGTTCCAGGAACAGGCTGAACGCAGTGAAAAACTGCGGGCCGAGTCCTATCAGGACAACCTGACCGGCCTGGCCAACCGGCGCTATTTCGAAATGCAATTGAACGCACGAGTAAGCAATGCCGAGCAGGCCAGTTCCGGCTATTTGCTGCTGCTGCGGGTCAAGGACCTGGCTGGTTTGAACCAGCGGCTGGGCGGTCAGCGCACTGACGAATTGCTCAAAGCGGTTGGCGAGCAGTTGTCCCGTGAGTGCGCCAAGTACCCGGAAACCCAGAACCTCGTCACGCGCATTCGTGGCGGTGAATTCGCCGTGCTGGCGCCGGGGCTGGTGCGCGAAGAAGCGCTGCAACTGGCGAGTAACCTCGATAGCGCCTTGGCGAGCCTGCATGCGACGGGCGCCACGGACGTCGCTTCGGTAGCCTCGATCGGGCTGGCGCCGTTTGCCCATGGCGACTCGCCGCAAGCAGTGATCGGGTTGGCGGATCAGGCACTGGCCCAGGCGGAAAGTCAGGGCGAACCGAGCTGGGCGTGCCTCGATCACAGTGCATCGGCCCGGGTTGGCGATGACCACCATGCCTGGCACACCTTGCTCGATCAGGCGTTGGATCAGCAGCGTTTCGAGCTGTACTTCCAGCCGGTGGTGGCCAGCCACGACACGCAGGTGGTGCTGCATTACAAAGTGCTGTCGCGTCTGCTCGACGAGCAAGGTCAGACCATTCCCGCCGGGCGTTTCTTGCCCTGGCTCGAGCGTTTCGGCTGGACCGCGCGGCTGGACCGTTTGATGCTGGAACTGGTGCTTGAACAGATGGCCGAGCATGACGAGTCGCTGGCGTTGAACCTGTCTTCGGCGACACTGGCGGATCCGCAGGCGCTGAACAAAGTGTTCGATATTCTGCGTCAGCATTCGAATCTCGGGGAACGACTGACCCTGGAAATCGGCGAAGAGCAATTGCCCGAGCAAGCGGTGTTGGAACAGCTGACGCGGCGTCTGCGCGAGCTTGGGTTCTCGTTGAGTCTGCAGCGTTTTGGTGGACGTTTCAGCATGATCGGCAATTTGGCGCGGTTGGGGTTGGCGTATCTGAAGATCGACGGCAGTTACATCCGGGCGATTGATCAGGAGAGCGACAAGCGTCTGTTCATCGAGGCGATTCAGCGGGCGGCGCACAGCATTGATTTGCCGCTGATTGCCGAGCGGGTCGAGACCGAAGGGGAGTTGGCGGTGATTCGTGAGATGGGGTTGTATGGGGTTCAGGGGCAACTCTTTGGTGAGCCGAAGCCTTGGCAGTAGGGTTTTGGTGCAGAGGTGTCAGTCAGTCCGTCTTCGCGAGCAAGCCCGCTCCCACATTGGACTTGTGTCATACCACAATCCTGCGGTTAGCCCCGATCAACTGTGGGAGCGGGCTTGCTCGCGAAGGCGTCAGCACAGGCACCGGAAAAGATCTGATAGAAAATTCCTAGGAGATTTCCTTCAAGTTGTAGCGGTGTTGGTGAACTTGTTTTGGCCAAAACTCAGGCCTAGTCTGGCCTTGTCACTGAATAATCGGTGACACGGACGTGCAAGTCCGACCAAACTGTTTAGGTAGCGTGCTGCCATTCCTCTCAATGAGCATTTCGATGTTCACTGCTTTATGGCGGCTGCGCGCAGGAGATCCTCGGATCTGCTGGGTGTCCTAAACAGTCCCGGTCTTGCACACCTGCGCACGGCCGCCACCCTATTCGCGTGCAAGCGAACGGTGACGGCTCCAACTTACTGTTTAGGGTATTTCTTATGTTCAAAGTAACTCCAAATCCGCCTGAGCCCCGCAAAGGCCGCCTCTTCACCGTCTCCCCCGACATCGACACCGAAGCCCTTCTGGCCAACGCCTCCGAAGACTTGCTGTCCATCAGCGCCATCGCCGCCGACCTGGCGGATGATGTGGAAGGCTCACGGCGTTCAGTAGCCCTGGCGCTTAGCCATTTGGCCGATGGTGTGCAGTTATTGGTGGAACGGGCGCTGGATCACCTTGAATCGCCGCCGATGCAGGCTCGGGCCGAGGTTTAGCAGGTTGGAACGGTGGTGAGTTGAAGATCGCCTTCGCGGGCAAGCCTCGCTCCTACAGGACGGATGACAACGCACCATCGCGTGGACAAACACGACTCTGTAGGAGCGAGGCTTGCCCGCGAAGGCGTCAGCACAAACAACAATGAAGGCGGGGCGTTAGATCAACCCCGTCTCATCATCATCGATCAATTGACTCAACCCGCCCAACGCTTCACGGGCCTGGGTCCGGTCCATCAGCTTGGCTTGCGCAGCCGGCGGCAGGTCGGTGACGCGGATCACGCCTTTTTGGGTCAGCACCTGAATCAAGTCGTCGAGTACCCGGATCATTTCCAGGTCGCTCTGCTTGAGCTGCTTGAGGCTGGTCTCAACCACTTCGTGGGCAAACCAGGCCTGGATTTCATGGTGGTCGGCCGGCAGCGTTTCCGTGGCCTCGGTGTAGGCCGTGGCTTCCACGCGCACTAACTGACCTTGCGCATCGCGTTGCACGTAAAACATTGAGCATCCCTCGGAAATGGACCAGCGTCGTGCTGTCAGCAGCATAGGCCAACGCAGGCGAGTATGCGGTGCGACAACGGAATCGTCACCCGTGAGGTAGGCGCAAACGTGACGGCCGCCCGGTTTGGGCGGCCGTCAGCCTGCTGATCAGCTGTTGTTGTGATCGACCTTGATGGTCGGGTCACTGCCGGCGATCAACGAGTTGATGCTGGCGCTGGACCAATTGTTGCCTTCCAGTTTGATCGTCACGTCCGGGGCGGCCGCTGCTGCGTCGGCGCCGTTGAACTTGCCGCCAGAACTGACTTGCAGGGACGACACACCATCCACCGTGGTGATCTTCAAGAAGTTATCAATGGTGCTGCCGGTTTCGCCCTGCAACAGATCACGCAGGTCGATGCGGTCGCCTTCGCTGGCTTTGAAGTCCTTGATCACGTCGCTGCCGGTATCGCCAGCCTTCCAGATGAAGGTGTCGGCACCCGAACCGCCAATCAGGATGTCGTTGCCTTGACCACCGATCAACGAGTCATTGCCGCTGCCGCCAAGCAGGATGTCATTGCCCTTGCCGGCGTCGAGGAGGTCATTGCCACCCTGGCCGAAGAGAATGTCGTTGCCCGCGCCACCCAGCAGCGTGTCGTTACCGTCGTGGGCGCCAGAGACGTCGAACTCGGTGTAGTGCTCGGTGATGTACTGGTGCACGTTGCTGGTGGTGACTTTGCTGGCGTCGACGCCGGTCTGCTGGGCCACGAACGCCTGCATGGCCTGATAACCCTCACCGGCAACGCCGTTGAAACTCACCAGGTCGCCGAACAGCAGGTCGTTGCCGTCGCCGCCGCTGACCGTGTCGGCACCCGGCATCGTCGCTTCGGTATGGCCGATGATCGAGTTGGCCAGGTCTTTCGGGTCGATGTTGGTTTGTGGCGTTTGATCCGAGTCGTACGGCTTGAGGTCGCCGAGGGTAACGTCCTTGTTCAGGCCGATGGCTTCCACCGTCGACACGCTGCTCAGCAATGTGAAGCTGCTGGTGGAGTTGTCGATGGCAGTGGAATCGGTGCTGTAGCCGGTGCCATCGCGATAGGACAGCTCATAGGTGCCGTTGCCCTCGGCATGGAGGGTGCCCAGTTCAGAACTGCTCCAGCGCCCCGAGTTTTTCAGAGTCTGCAGTGTGACGTTGCCGGCACTGTCGATGGTCAGGTAGTGAGTGTTGTCCAGGTAGCTGGAATATGTCTGCCCCAACTTGTAATTGGTGGTGGTGATGACGTCATCGAGCCTCACATTGCCGAACAAGGTCGGGTTGGTTTGCTCGCCACCCTGGTAGTAGGTCGGCTTGCCGTCGGTGATGAAGTACGTGAGGTTCTTCGCGCCGGTGTTGGCCATCGCATCGGCACTCTGGAACCAGTTGGCCGTGGTTTTGAACACGTCCTCGTAGTTGGTGCCGCCGCCGGACGACATCGAGTCCAGCACGGATTTGAGCAAGGTCAGAGCGTTCGGATCGTTCAGGTTCACCGACACCGATTTGTTGACCTGGTTATCAAAGTCCGCCAGGAAGATGTTCACCGTCCCGGAGTTGCCACCCATGCTTTGCTTGAGGGTGTTGAATACCGCGGTCAGCGAGTCCTTGGCGGCGCTGATCGAAGAAGCGCTCATGCTGCCCGAGCTGTCGACCATGAAGGCGATGTTGTAGTTGGTGCCCGGCACCACGGTCAGCCCGCCGATGTCGGCGACCATGATGTCGTTGCCGTCGGTACCGGTGATGGTGTCATCGGCGGCAGTGGCGGTGACGGCGTTGTATACCGCCGGGTACACCGTGACCGGGATCTGCGCGGTACTCGGTGCCGAACCGCCATGGGCTTCGGTGGAGGTCGATGTCACGGTCAGGGTGAACTGGCCGTTGTAGTACGGCGGCGGGGTGACGGTCAGCGTCCCGAGGTTCCAGCCGGTGACGTTGGCTTCACCGGAGGTGGCGCTGGCGGTGAAGGTATGGCCCGCACCGTCGGTGAGCACCGAGCCCTCCGGTATGCCGCTGATCTTCACGCTCAGGCTTTCGGAGCCGTCGGTGTCGGTCAGTGCCGTTTTGATCGCGGACAGGTGAACGCTGGTGCCTTCGGCGCCTTCGTTGAGTTTGTAGCCGTCGTAGTAGCCTTCGCCATTGGTGCCGTGCAGATCGGAAACCGTCACACCAGAAGCGGCCAGATCCGCCACGCCGGTGTACAGCGGCACGCCGGCACTGCTCAGGTCGACCGCCGCACCGCCATTGACCGACAGGTTGACGTCATAGCTGCCCGGGCCACTCTGGTTGTGGTGGTAGATGTCCAGGGTGTAATAACCGCTGGTGGTCGGGATGAACGAACCGTTCAGGTTACCGCCCGCGCCCCAAGTGATTGCGGCCACGTTTTTACCGCCGATGGTCACCAACAGACTGTCGTCACCGGTACCGCTGAAGGTGTATGTCTTGCCGGCTTCGAGGTAAATCAGGCCAGAGGTTTTCGAGGCGGTGCCGGCCGTGACACTGCCGTTGGACTGCACATTGGTCACGGTGCCACTGGAGTTCGGTGTACCCGCGCCGTCGATGACCGATTTCAGCGTACTGGAAGATGCGCCGCTGCCATCGGTGCCAAGGCCCGACAGACCGGTCCAGACTTCCTTGATCAGGCCGGTCGACTTGACGCTGTTGTCCGCGACGCTCAGGGACGGCGCGTCGGCAACCGGTGTGATGTCGATTTTCACCGTGCCGGTGCTGCCCAGCAGTTGACCGTCGGTTGGCTGGAACTTGATCTGCGCGTAGTCAGCCTGGTTGTTGCCCAGGCCGCTGCCACCGTAACCATCGATGCCCGATTCGTTGGCATCTGGCGTGAAGCGCAACTTGCCGGCGTCGATATCGGCCTTGCTGACGGTCTGGTTGGTCGCCACGTCTTTCCAGGTCGCACCGTCCAGGTACTGCAACTTGCCGTCGCCCGGCAGCTGAGTGATTTTCACCCCCAGGTTGGCGGTTGCGCTGTCGACATCGCTGACGCCGAAGGTCGACCAGCCGAGAATCAGCGGGGTGTCTTCGGTGCCGGTGACGTTAACCGGTGCGGCGGTCGGCGCGTCGTTCACGGCCACCACGTTGACGGTGGTGGTCGCGGTGTTGGAGTAGTTGCTGCCATCGGTCACCGTCACGGTGATGATCCGTGGCACGGTGCTCGGATCTTCACTGCTGTTGGTGAAGCTGATGTTTTTGATCTGCTGCATGTAGTCGGCCAGCGTCGCGTTGCCCGACAGGGTCAGGGTAACCGTGCCGTCCTGGCTGTTGGCGTTGATGCTGATGCCATTGACGCTGTTGCCCAGGTTCAGCGCATCGCCCGGCTGACGGTTGGTCAGCACGATGGTCGCGCCGGTCAGCATCGTGCTGTCCGGGTCGGTGATTTTCAGGTCGGTGTCGCCAATTGAGACGCCTTGGCCGGTAGTGCCTTCGGTGAAGGTCACGTTGTAGTTGGCCCCGGTGGCACCGCTGGAGTTGTTGGCGTCCAGGTCGAGAACCGGCGCGGCATCGTTGTCGATGATCGAGGTGCTGACACTGCCGTTGGAAGCACTGACCGCGAGGTTTTCGAAGTTGCCGCCGGTGGCCGAGTCGATCTTGACCACGAAGTTCTCGGTGCCTTCGGTGAGCTTGTCGTCCAGCGTCGCGACGTTGAAGCTTGCGCTGCTGGCGCCCGCCGGGATTTTCACGGTGTACACGCCGGTGAAGTCCGAACCGTCGGCGGCAGTGCCGCTGTAGACGATTTTCAGGGTCACTTCGGTCTGCGCCGGGTGGGTCAGGCTGACGGTGTAGCTGGCGGTCTGGCCTTCGGTGACCGAGGTGCTGCCGCTGATGCTGACTTCGGTTTTGTCGATCGTGTCGGTGACAGTCGTGACCGCAGCAGTATTGCTGGTGACCAGGTTTTCGAAGTTGCCGCCGGTGGCGCCAGTGATGGTTGCTTCGACTTGGCCGGCGTCTTTGTAGACGTCGTCTTTCGGTGCGTCGACAGTCACGGTGCCAGTGGTTTTGCCAGCGTCGATGGTGATCACGGCGCCATTGCTCAACGTCACGGTCACCGGAGTGCCGGCGGCGTTGGTCAGGGTCGCGGTGTAAGTGATCTGGCTACCTTCGGCGACCGAGTTGGTCGCGCTCAGGCTGAGGTTGGTGGTGTCGACGGTGTCGGTCACGATGGTGCTGACCGGCGTTTTATCCGCTACCAGATTCTCGTAGTTGCCGCCGCTGACGCTGGTGATCGAGTTGGTCAGCGGAGCATGACCGGCCAATGCGTCGTTCGGTGCGGCGGTGGTCACGGTACCGGTGGTTTTACCGACTTCGATGGTGATCGTCTGACCGTTGGCCAAGGACACGGTGACCGGGCTGCCCGTCACGGGCGCACCGACAGTCGCGGTGTAAGTGACGGTGCCGCCTTCAGTTGCCGACGCGGTGGCGTTCAGGGTAACCGTCGAGGTGTCGAGGGTGTCGGTGATGCTGGTGACTGCCGGGGCAGTGCTTGGCACCAGGTTTTCGAAGTTGCCACCGGTGGCAGTGGAGATGGTTGCTTCGACGGTGCCGGCGTCTTTGTAGACGTCGTCTTTTGGTGCGTCGACGGTCACGGAACCGGTAGTTTTACCCGCTTCGATGGTGATGACGGCGCCGTTGCTCAGCGTGACGGTCACAGGTGTGCCGGCGGCGTTGGTCAGGGTCGCGGTGTAGGTGATCTGGCCGCCTTCATCCACTGTGCCGGTCGCGGTCAGCGACAGGTTGGTGGTGTCGGCGGTGTCGGTCACCGAGGTGTCGGCTGATTTGCCGTCGATTTCCAGTTTCTCGTAGTTGCCGCCTTTGGCATCGTCGATCTTGACGCTCAGGGAGGTGCCGCCGGTCAGGGCGTCGTTTGGTGCGGTGAAGTTGACGCTGGCACTGCTGGCGCCGACCGGGATGGTGATGGTCTGGCCGTTGGACAGGGTGACGATCACTGGCGAACCGGTGACCGGTGCGGAGACGGATGCGGTGTAAACCACGGTGCCGCCTTCGGCGACGCTAGACGTCGCGGTCAGGTTCACGGTTGAGGTGTCGATAGTATCGGTCACGTCGGTGACTGCAGCCGCGGGGCTGGTGATCAGATTTTCAAAGTTGCCGCCTGCGGCATCTTTGATGGTCACTTCGACTTGGCCGGCATCTTTGTAGACGTCGTCTTTCGGTGCGTCGACAGTCACGGAGCCGGTAGTTGCACCGGCTGCGATGGTGATGATCGCACCGTTGCTCAGCGTGACGGTCACTGGTGCACCGGCGGCGTTGGTCAGGGTGGCGGTGTAAACGATGGAACCGCCTTCAGCGACCGAATCCGTAGCGCTCAGGCTGAGGATTGTAGTGTCCGCAGTATCGGTAACCGAGGTGTCCGCCGATTTGCCGTCGATTTCCAGTTTTTCGTAGTTGCCGCCCTTGGCGTCGTCGATCTTGACGTTCAGCGAACCACCGCCGGCCAAAGCATCGTTCGGCGCGGTGAAGTTGACGCTGGCGCTGCTTGAGCCGACCGGGATGGTGATGGTCTGGCCGTTGGACAGGGTGACAACCACCGGCGAGCCGGTCACCGGAGCAGAGACCGAAGCGGTGTAAACCACGGTGCCGCCTTCAGCCACAGTGCTGGTTGCAGTGAGGTTCACGGTCGAAGTGTCGATGGTGTCAGTCACCTCGGTGACCGCCGCTGCCGGATTGGTTGCCAGGTTTTCGAAGTTGCCGCCCGCGGCATCTTTGATGATCACTTCAACTTGGCCGGCATCTTTGTAGACGTCGTCTTTCGGCGCATCGACGGTCACGCTGCCGGTAGTCGCACCGGCGGCAATGGTGATGATCGCGCCGTTGCTCAGCGTGACGGTCACTGGTGTGCCGGCGGGGTTGGTCAGGGTGGCGGTGTAAACGATGGAACCGCCTTCAGCGACCGAATCCGTAGCGCTCAGGCTGAGGGTTGTAGTGTCCGCAGTATCGGTAACCGAGGTGTCCGCCGATTTGCCGTCAACTTCCAGTTTTTCGTAGTTGCCGCCCTTGGCGTCGTCGATCTTGACGTTCAGCGAACCACCGCCGGCCAAAGCATCGTTCGGCGCGGTGAAGTTGACGCTGGCGCTGCTTGAGCCGACCGGGATGGTGATGGTCTGGCCGTTGGACAGGGTGACAACCACCGGCGAGCCGGTCACCGGAGCAGAGACCGAAGCGGTGTAAACCACGGTGCCGCCTTCAGCCACAGTGCTGGTTGCAGTGAGGTTCACGGTCGAAGTGTCGATGGTGTCAGTCACCTCGGTGACCGCCGCTGCCGGATTGGTTGCCAGGTTTTCGAAGTTGCCGCCCGCGGCATCTTTGATGATCACTTCAACTTGGCCGGCATCTTTGTAGACGTCGTCTTTCGGCGCATCGACGGTCACGCTGCCGGTAGTCGCACCGGCTGCGATGGTGATGATCGCACCGTTGCTCAGCGTGACGGTCACTGGTGCACCGGCGGCGTTGGTCAGGGTGGCGGTGTAAACGATGGAACCGCCTTCAGCGACCGAATCCGTAGCGCTCAGGCTGAGGATTGTAGTGTCCGCAGTATCGGTAACCGAGGTGTCCGCCGATTTGCCGTCGATTTCCAGTTTTTCGTAGTTGCCGCCCTTGGCGTCGTCGATCTTGACGTTCAGGGAGGTGCCGCCAGCCAACGCATCATTTGGCGCAACGAAGTTGACAGAACCGCTGCTTGAGCCGACCGGGATGGTGATGGTCTGGCCGTTGGACAGAGTGACGACCACTGGCGAGCCGGTGACCGGTGCGCTGACGGACGCGGTGTAAACCACGGTGCCGCCTTCAGCGACACTCGAAGTGGCACTCAGCGAAACGGTGCTGGCATCGATGGTGTCATTGACGGTGGTCACCGCAGGCGTATCGCTGGCGACCAGCTTCTCAAAATTACCGCCGGTCGTACCTGTGATCGTCGCTTCGACAGTGCCGGCGTCTTTGTAGACATCGTCTTTTGGTGCGTCGACGGTCGCGGAGCCGGTGGTTTTACCTGCCTCGATGGTGATGACGGCGCCGTTGCTCAGCGTCACGGTTACCGGAGTACCGGCTGCATTGGTCAGGGTAGCCGTGTAGGTGATCTGGCCGCCTTCATCCACGGTGCCGGTCGCGGTCAGCGACAGGTTGGTGGTGTCCGAGGTATCGGTGATCCAGGTGTCGGCCGACTTGCCGTCGACTTCCAGTTTTTCGTAATTGCCGCCCTTGGCATCGTCGATCTTGACGCTCAGGGAGCCGCCGCCAGCCAGGGCATCGTTTGGTGCGGTGAAGTTGACGCTGGCGCTGCTCGACCCGACCGGGATGGTGATGGTCTGGCCATTGGACAGGGTGACGACCACTGGCGCACCGGTGACGGGCGCGCTGACCGTCGCGGTGTAGACCACGGTGCCGCCTTCGGCGACGCTCGAAGTGGCACTCAGCGAAACGGTGCTGGTGTCGAGGGTGTCATTGACGGTGGTCACCGCCGGGGTGTCGCTGGCGACCAGGTTCTCGAAGTTGCCACCAGTCGCGTCTTTGATCGTCGCTTCGACGGTGCCGGTGTCTTTGTAGACATCGTCCTTCGGTGCATCGACAGTCACAGATCCGGTGGTTTTGCCCGCTTCGATGGTGATCACGGCACCGTTGCTGAGCGTGACGGTTACTGGTGTGCCGGCCGCATTGGTCAGGGTTGCCGTGTAGGTGATCTGGCCACCTTCATCCACGGCACCGGTCGCGGTCAGCGACAGGTTGGTGGTGTCCGCGGTGTCGGTCACCGAGGTGTCCGCCGACTTGCCGTCGATTTCCAGTTTTTCGTAGTTGCCGCCCGTTGCGCCGTCAATCTTGACGCTCAAGGAGCCGCCACCGGCCAGCGCATCATTTGGCGCAACGAAGTTGATAGAACCGCTGCTTGAGCCAACCGGGATGGTGATGGTCTGGCCGTTCGACAGGGTCACAACGACTGGCGAACCGGTGACCGGTGCGTTGACGGACGCGGTGTAAACCACGGTGCCGCCTTCAGCCACGGTGCTGGTCGCGGTGAGGTTCACAGTCGAGGTGTCGAGGGTATCGGTCACATCGGTGACCGCTGGCGCCGGATTGGTGGCCAGATTTTCGAAGTTGCCGCCGGTCGCATCTTTGATGGTTGCTTCGACGGTGCCGGTGTCCTTGTAGACGTCGTCCTTCGGTGCGTCGACAGTCACGCTGCCCGTAGTCGCGCCAGCGGCAATGGTGATCACCGCTCCGTTCGACAAGGTCACGGTGACCGGCGTGCCGGCGGTGTTGGTCAGGGTGGCGGTGTAAACAATCGACCCGCCTTCAGTGACCGAATCCGTGGCGCTCAAGCTGAGGGTGGTGGCGTCCGTAGTATCGGTCACCGAGGTATCCGCCGACTTGCCGTCGACTTCCAGCTTCTCGTAGTTACCGCCGGTGGCATCGTCGATCTTGACGCTCAGGGAGCTGCCGCCGGCCAGCGCATCGTTTGGTGCAACGAAGTTGACAGAACCGCTGCTCGAGCCGACTGGGATGGTGATGATCTGACCGTTGGACAGGGTGACAACGACTGGCGAGCCGGTGACCGGCGCCGACACGGACGCGGTATAAACCACGGTGCCGCCTTCGGCGACGCTCGAAGTGGCACTCAGCGAAACGGTGCTGGTGTCGATGGTGTCATTGACGGTGGTCACCGCCGGTGTATCGCTGGCGACCAGGTTTTCGAAATTGCCGCCGGTCGCATCTTTGATGGTTGCTTCGACGGTGCCGGTGTCCTTGTAGACGTCGTCCTTCGGCGCATCGACAGTCACGGAACCGGTAGTTGCACCGGCCGCGATGGTGATGATCGCGCCGTTGCTGAGCGTGACGGTTACTGGTGTGCCAGCCGCATTGGTCAGGGTTGCCGTGTAGGTGATCTGGCCACCTTCATCCACGGTGCCGGTCGCGGTCAGCGACAGGTTGGTGGTGTCCGCAGTATCGGTCACTGAGGTATCGGCTGATTTGCCGTCGACTTCCAGTTTCTCGTAGTTGCCGCCCTTGGCATCGTCGATCTTGACGCTCAGGGAGGTGCCGCCAGCCAGCGCATCATTTGGCGCAACGAAGTTGACAGAACCGCTGCTCGAGCCGACCGGGATGGTGATGGTCTGGCCGTTGGACAGGGTGACAACGACTGGCGAGCCGGTGACCGGCGCCGACACGGACGCGGTATAAACCACGGTGCCGCCTTCGGCGACGCTCGAAGTGGCACTCAGCGAAACGGTGCTGGTGTCGATGGTGTCATTGACGGTGGTCGCCGCAGGCGTATCGCTGGTGACCAGGTTCTCAAAGTTGCCGCCGGTCGCGCCTTTGATGGTCGCTTCAACGGTGCCGGTGTCCTTGTAGACGTCGTCCTTCGGTGCATCGATGGTCACGGAACCGGTAGTTGCACCGGCCGCGATGGTGATGATCGCGCCGTTGCTGAGCGTGACGGTTACTGGTGTGCCAGCCGCATTGGTCAGGGTTGCCGTGTAGGTGATCTGGCCACCTTCATCCACGGTGCCGGTCGCGGTCAGCGACAGGTTGGTGGTGTCAGCGGTGTCGGTCACCGAGGTATCCGCCGACTTGCCGTCGACGTCCAGCTTCTCGTAGTTGCCGCCCGTTGCGCCGTCAATCTTGACGCTCAAGGAGCCGCCACCGGCCAGCGCATCATTTGGCGCAACGAAGTCGACAGAACCGCTGCTCAATCCAACCGGAATGGTAATGGTCTGGCCGTTGGACAGAGTGACGACCACTGGTGAGCCGGTGACCGGTGAGGTTACGGACGCCGTGTAAACCACGGTGCCGCCTTCAGCGACGGTCGAAGTGGCACTCAGCGAAACGGTGCTGGTGTCGATAGTGTCGTTGACGGTGGTCACCGCCGGTGTATCGCTGGCGACCAGGTTCTCGAAGTTGCCACCAGTCGCGCCTTTGATGGTCGCTTCGACGGTGCCGGTGTCTTTGTAGACGTCGTCTTTTGGCGCATCGACAGTCACGGAACCGGTAGTTTTACCCGCTTCGATGGTAATTACGGCACCGTTGCTGAGCGTGACGGTTACTGGTGTGCCAGCCGCATTGGTCAGGGTCGCGGTGTAGGTGATCTGGCCGCCTTCATCCACGGTTCCGGTCGCGGTCAGCGACAGGTTGGTGGTATCCGCAGTGTCAGTGACCGAGGTGTCCGCCGACTTGCCATCGATGTCCAGTTTCTCGTAGTTGCCGCCCTTGGCATCGTCGATCTTGACGCTCAGAGAACCGCCACCAGCCAGGGCATCGTTCGGCGCAGTGAAGTTCACGCTGGCGCTGCTCGATCCAACCGGAATGGTGATGATCTGGCCGTTGGACAGGGTCACGACCACTGGCGAGCCGGTGACCGGTGCGCTGACAGACGCGGTATAAACCACGGTGCCGCCTTCAGCCACAGTGCTGGTCGCAGTGAGGTTGACGGTCGAAGTATCAAGGGTATCGGTCACCTCGGTGACCGCAGCCGCCGGGTTGGTCGCCAGGCTTTCGAAGTTGCCGCCCGCAGCGTCCTTGATGGTCACTTCGACTTGGCCGGCGTCCTTGTAGACGTCGTCTTTTGGTGCATCGACGGTCACGGAACCGGTAGTTGCACCGGCCGCGATGGTGATGATCGCGCCGTTGCTCAGCGTGACGGTGACCGGAGTCCCGGCCGCGTTGGTCAGGGTCGCGGTGTAAACAATCGACCCGCCTTCAGCCACGGAGTCGGTCGCCGACAGGCTGAGGGTGGTGGTGTCTGAAGTATCAGTGATCGAGGTGTCCGCCGACTTGCCGTCGACTTCCAGCTTCTCGTAGTTACCACCTTTGGCATCGTCGATTTTGACGCTCAAGGAGCCGCCGCCTGCCAACGCATCGTTTGGCGTAACGAAGTCGACAGAACCGCTGCTCGAGCCGACCGGGATGGTAATGATCTGGCCGTTGGACAGCGTTACGACGACTGGCGAGCCGGTGACCGGTGCCGACACGGACGCGGTATAAACCACGGTGCCGCCTTCGGCGACGCTCGAAGTGGCACTCAGCGAAACAGTGCTGGTGTCGATGGTGTCGTTGACGGTGGTCACCGCCGGTGTATTGCTGGCAACCAAATTCTCGAAATTGCCGCCGGTCGCATCTTTGATGGTTGCTTCGACGGTGCCGGTGTCTTTGTAGACGTCGTCCTTCGGCGCATCGACAGTCACGGAACCAGTGGTTTTTCCCGCTTCAATGGTGATCACGGCGCCGTTCGACAAGGTCACGGTCACGGGTGTACCGGCCGCATTGGTCAGGGTTGCCGTGTAGGTGATCTGGCCGCCTTCATCCACCGAACCGCTGGCGGTCAGCGACAGATTGGTGGTGTCCGCAGTGTCAGTCACCGAGGTGTCCGCCGACTTGCCGTCAACCTCCAGCTTCTCGTAGTTACCACCTTTCGCATCGTCGATCTTGACGCTCAGCGAGCTTCCACCAGCCAGCGCATCGTTTGGCGCAACGAAGTTGACAGAACCGCTGCTCGATCCAACCGGAATAGTAATGGTCTGGCCATTGGACAGAGTGACAACCACTGGCGAACCGGTGACCGGTGCGTTGACGGACGCGGTGTAAACCACGGTCCCGCCTTCAGCGACAGTAGACGTCGCCGTCAGATTAACCGTCGAAGTGTCGAGGGTGTCAGTCACCTCGGTGACCGCTGCCACCGGGTCCGTCACCAGGTTCTCAAAGTTGCCACCGGCGGCGTCCGCGATGGTCACTTCGACCTTGCCGGCATCTTTATAAACATCATCGGCAGGCGCATCGACGCTCACGCTGCCGGTGGTCGCGCCAGCGGCGATGGTGATCACGGCGCCGTTGCTCAATGTGACGGTGACCGGAGTCCCGGCGGCGTTGGTCAACGTCGCGGTGTACAGAATCTGACCACCTTCGGCCACTTCGGTGGACGCTGACAGGCTCAGGCCGGTGTCGTCTTTCGAGTCGGTAATGGTAGTGAGCGCCGGCTCCGTGCTCGGGGTCAGTTGCTCGAAATTGCCGCCGGTGGTGCCGGTGATCGTAGTGCTGACGGTGCTGCCGTTGTTGTAGACGTCGTTGGACGGCGTATCGACGGTCACGCTGCCGGTGGTCTTGCCCGCTTCGATGGTAATGACCGAGCCGTTGCTCAAGGTCACGGTCATCGGCGTGCCGGCCGGGTTGGTCAGGGTGGCGGTGTAGGTGATTTGGCCGCCTTCGACGACGGTGCCGGTGGCACTGAGGCTCAGGCCGGTATTGTCGATCGAGTCAGTGATGGTGGTGACTGCCGGCGTGGTGCTCGGTACCAGGTTCTCGAAGTTGCCGCCGCTGGTGCCCGTGATCGTGGTGCTGACGGTGCTGCCGTTGTTGTAGACGTCATTGGCCGGGGTGTCGACGTTCACGGAACCCGTGGTTTTACCGGCTTCGATGGTGATGGTCGAACCGTTGGACAAGGTGACGGTGACCGGTGTCTGCGCCGGGTTGGTCAACGTGGCGGTGTAGGTGATCTGGCCGCCTTCAGTGACGCTGCCGGTGGCGGACAGGGTCAGGCCAGTGTCGTCGACCGAATCGGTAATGGTGGTGACCGCCGGAGTCGGGTTCGGCACCAGATTCTCGAAGTTGCCACCGGTAGTCCCGGTGATCGTGGTGCTGAGGGTGCTGCCATTGTTGTAGACGTCATTGGCCGGCGTCGGAACGTTCACGCTGCCGGTGGTCTGGCCGGCTTCGATGGTGATGGTCGAACCGTTGGACAGGGTGACGGTGACTGGCGTCTGCGCCGGGTTGGTCAGGGTCGCGGTGTAGGTGATCTGACCGCCTTCGGTGACAGTCGAACCCGCCGTCAGCGTGACGGTGGTGGTGTCGGCGGAATCGGTAATGGTGGTGACGGCCGGGGTTGGATTGGGCACCAGATTTTCGAAGTTGCCGCCAGTCGCGCCGGTAATCGTGGTGCTGACGGTACTGCCATTGTTGTAGACGTCGTTGGCCGGCGTCGGAACGTTGACGCTGCCGGTGGTGTTGCCAGCGGCGATGGTGATGGTCGAACCGTTGGACAGGGTGACGGTGACCGGCGTTTGCGCCGGGTTGGTCAATGTCGCGGTGTAGGTGATCTGGCCACCTTCAGTGACGGTCGAGCCCGCTGACAGTGTGACGGTGCTGGTGTCGACGGTGTCGGTGACCTGAGTCACGGCCGGAACGGTCGGCGGGGTGACCACGATACCGCTGCCGCCCGTGGTGCCGGTGACGGTCACGTTGATCTGGGTCGAGTCGTTATAAACCGTGTCGTTCGGTGCCAACGGAACGTTGACGGTGCCGGTGGTTTGGCCGGCTGCAATCACGATCACCGAGCCATTGGACAGGGTGATGGTCAGGTCGGTCAGCGGCGCTTCGGTCAGGGTCGCGGTGTAAACCAGCACGCCACCGGCCTCGGTGATGGTCGGCGTGGCGCTCAGGCTCAGGGTCGATTCGCGCAGGGCATTGGCGCTGGTGTCGGCAGTCTGGCCGCCGGTGGTGTCTTGTGTTGCCAACGCGGCAGTGGCGAGACCCTCAGTCGGGAAGCCGATAGTCGGGTCGACCCGGGCAGCGGTTGCCTCCAGGGCCACGAAGCTGTGGCCGCCACCGGCAGCGCCGCCTGCGCTCGCAGCCGCAGGGCCGGCCGCGGTGGCTTCAAGAGCAGTGGTCGGGTCGACGCCGGCGGCGATGGCTTGTTGCAATTCGTCAACCGATGGCGCGGCTTGTGCAGTGGCTTGCGCAAGGTCGGTGCTGGAATCCGGATCGCTGCCGCTCCACTGAGTGTCGCGGCCCAGGTCCAGGGTGCGGCCATCAGCCAGTTCGAGGGTAATGGCGCCAGCGGCACCGGTGTCTACCTGATCGCCGACCAACAACCGGTCGCCTTCAACGAGTACGCGGCGGACGCCTTCTGGCGACACCGCGAAAACCTGACCAACAATGCTTTTGACGATGGCAACAACACTGCTCATTGAAGACTCTCCGGGTGTCACGTTCAGTTGACCTCCATGAACCGCTCGGCATGTTCGCCGATCGGGGCTGGACGTACTTTCTAAGATGTTTGATGCATAACTTTGACGCGGCAATAGTCAATAATTTGGCTATATTTTTTCGAAATTAACTTTATGCCAAACTATTGACCTTAGGGGAGCCATCCTAAACAATCGTCCTAGTAATGTCACATTGATATTTAAGCGGCGACCTGTCCTGCAGCGTGTGATCCAGTTCCGATTTTGAACTTTCCGACATACGGTCATTCCGGTTGCCATCATCCGATGCAGCGCCACGTTCTGCAGTGATTCAAGACAAGAAGTCCCGGGAAATTCCAACTATGCGTTTGCACCTGTTCAAGGTTCTACCCTTCGCCCTTGCCGCCAGCTTTGTTCAGGCGCAAAGCCTCCCGCAGGCCATGCAACAGGCGCTGGATGTTCATCCGGAAATTCAGGCAGGGGTTAACAGCCGATTGGCCGCGGATTATCAGTTAAAGGCCGCCAAAGGTGGATACCTGCCACGGGTCGATCTGCTCGGTGGTTACGGTCGCGAAGGCACTGACAGCGTCACCACTCGCGCCGCTGGCAACAATAACCACTGGGAAACGTTGAACCGTAGCGAGTCAAGTTTACGTCTGTCACAGATGGTATTTGACGGTTTTGCGACGTCCAGCGAAGTGGGGCGTCAACAAGCCACCGTTAATTCCCGCGCTTATTCCTTGCTGGGCACGTCGGAACGTACCGGGCTGACCGTCGCTCAGGTCTATCTCGATGTATTGACTCGCCGCGAATTCGTGCGCCTGGCTGAAGACAATCTGAAGAACCACGAACGGATTCTCGACCAGATCAAGTTGCGCACCCAGCGCGGCGTGGGCAGCGGCGCCGACCTTGATCAGGCTGACGCGCGCATGGCCCAGGCCCGCAACAACCTGATCACTGAACAGACCAACCTGGCCGATGCCGAAACCAACTTCCTCAGCGCCGTCGGCCAGATGCCCGATCAACTGGAGCGGCCCGCCGATTTCATGGCGCTGTTGCCGGCCAACCTGAATGAAGCCCGGGCGCAGATGCTGGAAAATAGCCCGATCCTGCGCTCCGCCGAATCCGATATCGCTGCCGCCGAGAAACAGTACGAAGCCGCCAAGTCGAGCTTCTATCCGCGCTTCGATGCCGAATTGGGTCGCAGCGCCGACAACGATATTGACGGTCAGAACGGTCACAGCAACGAATGGCAGGCCATGCTGCGCATGCGCTTCAATTTGTTCGCCGGTGGCAGCAACAAGGCTGATCTGGAATCCAAGTCCTACCTGTCGAACCAGGCGCTGGATATTCGCAACAATGCCCTGCGTGTGTTGAACGAAGAACTGGGTCTGGCCTGGAATGCCTTGAACAACGCTAACGCCCAAGTGCCGATCGCCCAGCAATATGTCGATCGCAGCACCAGCGTGCGTAGCGCGTACCAGAAGCAGTTCAGCCTCGGCGAACGCACTTTGCTCGACCTGCTCGACAGTGAAAACGAGCTGTTCAGCGCTTCCCGTCGGCTGGCCGAGATCAAGAACATTCAGTTATTTACTCAGTACCGAATCAAGGCGACCATGGGCGAATTGCTCAAAAGTCAGGGCGTAGTCGCACCGTTGGCATCCGTTGTGCAAAACGACGTGAAGCCCAAGGTTCAGTTGCCCGGGATGAATTGAGTCCTGCCTCATTTTAATCGTTAGCCAAGAGTGTCGAGCGTGGAATCAGAAGTCAGTCGAGTTCAACTCATTCATGATCCGCGCGCGCTGCATGACGATCCGTTACTGGACGGCCTGCTAGCCCTTTGCACTTTGCACCAGAAACCGGCCAGCGCCGCGATGCTGACCACCGGCCTGCCGTTACCCAAACAACGCCTGAGCGTCGAACTGCTGCCCCGAGCGGCCGCTCGCGCCGGGCTGCAAGGGCGGGTGTTGCAGCGCAAGCTGGAGCAAATTCCGGCGATTGCCATGCCGGCGCTGTTGCTGCTCAAGGAAGGTCGCAGCGCGGTGCTGCTCGGCTGGCACGGTGAAGACCAGGCCCGCCTGCTGCTTAGCGAAAGCGATGGTGGTGAGGTCTGTGTCAGCCGTGAACTGCTCGCCGACGATTACAGCGGCAAAGTCTTCTTCGCCCAACCCCAACATAAATTCGACGTTAACCACGGCACGCTGATCCCGCGCGCGCGTTCGTGGTTTCGCGACACCCTCAAGCGTTCGCGCTGGCTGTACGCCGACGCCATCGCCGCCAGTTTTCTGATCAACATCATTGCCATGGCCGCGCCGCTGTTCGTGATGAATGTCTATGATCGCGTGGTGCCAAACCAGGCCGAGTCGACCCTGTGGGTACTGGCCATCGGCATCACGGGCGCTTATCTGTTCGACCTGATCCTCAAGAGCCTGCGCAGCCTGTGCCTGGACCTGGCCGGCAAGAAAACCGACCTGATCATCTCCGCGACGCTGTTCGAGCGCATCGTTGGCATGGCCATGAAGTACCGCCCGGCGCGGGTTGGCAGCTTCGCGCAGAACATCCATGAGTTTCAGAGCCTGCGGGACTTCCTCGCGTCGCTGACCCTCACCAGCCTGATCGACCTGCCGTTTACGCTGCTGATCTTCATGGTCATCGCGATTCTGGGCGGGCATCTGGTGTGGATTCCGGTGCTGGCGTTCCCGATTGCCTTGCTGATCGGCTATGCCTTGCAGAAGCCGCTGGTGGCGACCATGGAACGAACCATGGCCCTGGGCGCCGAGCGTCAGTCGAGCCTGATCGAAACCCTCGCCGGCCTCGATGCGGTGAAGGTCAACAACGCCGAAAGCGAACGCCAGTATCAGTGGGAGCAGACCATCGGCACCCTCAGCCGCCTCGAGCTGCGGGTGAAAATGCTGTCCGGTCTGGCGATGAACATCACCTTGCTGATCCAGCAACTGGCCGGGGTGATCATGATCGTCTTCGGCGTATACCAGATCATCGACGGCCACCTGAGCATGGGCGGCTTGATCGCGTGCTACATGCTCAGCGGTCGTGCTCTCAGCCCATTGGCCTCACTGTCCGGTCTGCTGACCCGCTACCAGCAGGCCCGCGTGACCATGACCTCGGTCGATCAGATGATGGAGCTGCCCCAGGAGCGCAATTTCGACGAGCGCCCACTGAGCCGCAAGGTGCTGCAAGGCGCCATTGAATGCCGTCAGCTGAGCTTCACTTACCCGGATCAGCAGAACCCCGCGCTGAAGAACATTAACCTGATCATCAAGCCCGGCGAGAAGATCGGCATCATCGGTCGCAGCGGCTCGGGCAAAAGCTCCCTGGCCAAATTGCTGGTGGGCCTCTATCAACCGGACGACGGCGCATTGCTGGTGGATGGTGTGGATATCCGTCAGATCGACGTCAGCGAATTGCGCCACAACATCGGCTACGTACCCCAGGACATCCAATTGCTCGCCGGTACCCTGCGCGACAATTTGGTCTCGGGCGCGCGCTATGTCGAAGACGAACTGGTGCTGCAAGCCGCGGAACTGGCCGGCGTCCACGAATTCGCCCGTCTGCACCCGCAAGGTTATGAGCTGCAAGTCGGTGAACGTGGGCAGAACCTGTCCGGTGGTCAGCGTCAGAACGTCGCCCTGGCCCGAGCGCTGCTGCTCAACCCGCCGATCCTGTTGCTGGACGAACCGACCAGCGCCATGGACAACACCGGCGAAGAACGCCTCAAGCAACGCCTCGCTGCGGTGGTTGAGAACAAGACCGTGGTGCTGGTAACGCACCGGGCTTCGCTGTTGTCGCTGGTGGATCGCCTGTTGGTGATCGACCGTGGGCAGATACTCGCCGATGGCCCGAAAGCCGCCGTGATGGAAGCGTTGAAGAAGGGGCAGATCAGTGTTGCTTAAGTCCGGGGTCAAGGATTCCATCCGCCGTTACTTCAAAGGCTCCGCATCGCTGCAAGGCCAGCCCCTTCCCGAGGTCAACAAAGCGCTGATCGAAGACGCCCCGCGCGTGGTGCGGTTGACGATCTGGGCGATCATCGGCTTCTTCGTATTCTTGATGCTTTGGGCCAACTTCGCGGTGATCGATGAAGTCACCAAGGGCGACGGCAAGGCGATTCCGTCGTCGAAGATCCAGAAAATCCAGAACCTTGAGGGCGGCATCGTCTCCGAGTTGTTCGTGACTGAAGGGCAGATCGTCGAGGCCGGCGCGCCGCTGATTCGTCTTGACGACACACGGTTTGCCTCCAATGTCGGTGAAACCGAAGCCGATCGGCTGTCGATGCTGCTGCGTGTGGAGCGCTTGAGCGCCGAGGTCGATGACCGTCCGCTGAACTTCCCCGCCGACGTGCTCAAGGCTGTTCCTACTCAGGCTGCCAGTGAAGAGTCGCTGTACATCAGCCGTCGTCAGCAACTGTACGATGAAATCGGTGGCTTGAAAGAGCAGTTGATCCAGCGTCAGCAAGAGCTGCGTGAGTTCACCTCCAAACAGTCTCAGTACCGCAACGCGTTGTCGCTGCAACGTCAGGAAATCAACATGTCCGAGCCGTTGGTGGCTCAGGGCGCAGTATCGCCGGTGGAGGTTTTGCGACTCAAGCGTGCCGAGGTCGAAACCCGCGGCCAGCTGGACGCCACTACGCTGGCGATTCCTCGGGCCGAATCGGCGATCAAGGAAGTGCAGCGCAAGATCGACGAGACTCGCGGCAAATTCCGCAGTGAAGCCCTGACCCAACTCAACGAAGCACGCACCGATCTGAACAAGGCCCAAGCCACTGGCAAGGCTCTGGAAGACCGGGTTAGCCGGACGCTGGTGACATCGCCGGTGCGCGGCATCGTCAACAAGTTGCTGGTGAACACCATCGGCGGCGTGATCCAGCCGGGCAGCGATCTGGTGGAGATCGTGCCGCTGGATGACACCTTGCTGGTAGAAGCCAAAATTCGTCCGCAAGACATCGCGTTCCTGCATCCGGGGCAGGACGCCACTGTGAAGTTCACGGCCTACGACTACACCATCTACGGCGGCCTGAAAGCCAAGCTGGAGCAGATCGGTGCCGACACCATCACCGACGAAGACAAGAAGACCACGTACTACATCATCAAACTGCGCACAGAGCGCAGCCACCTTGGGACGGATGAGAAGCCGTTGTTGATCATCCCGGGGATGGTGGCGTCGGTGGATATCATTACCGGTAAGAAGACCGTGCTCAGTTATTTGCTCAAGCCGATTATTCGGGCGCGCGCCGAGGCGTTGCACGAGCGGTAGTTTTCGGTTGGGGCTGATGGCCTCTTCGCGGGCAAGCCTCGCTCCTACAGGGAATGGTGCGTTCACAAATTCCCTGTAGGAGCGAGGCTTGCCCGCGAAGAGGCCTCAAAGACACCACATCTCAAAAGCCATATCGTTATTCGTTAACGGTATTTAAATTTAAATTCTTATACCTATAAAGTCATTCCCCTGCGTACCTGCCGACCAATCGGCGCGCCGCACGACACGAACCAACACGGGACCTCCGTGAGTTTCTGATCGATGCGTGCCCTTGAGCGCGCCGTGCGTGGGAGTGATTTTTATGTCAGCTGTCTCTTTTTCTCCAAAGCCTGCCTCAACCAGCGTCGCCGCTATCGCGTCGCAATCCTTCGAAATCCGCCCGTTCAGCGGCGCCGTCGGTGCCGAAATCATCGGCCTGGACCTGTCCCGCCCGATCAACAACCGGGATTTTGCCCGCGTCCATCGTGCGCACCTGGATCATCACGTGGTGGTGTTCCGCGACCAGCGCATTACTCCCGAACAGCAGATCGCCTTCAGCCGCCGTTTCGGTGTGTTGCAGATTCACGTGCTCAAGCAGTTCCTGCTGGCCGGGCATCCGGAAATTCTCATCGTTTCCAACATCATCGAAAACGGCCAATCCATCGGTCTTGGTGATGCCGGCAAGTTCTGGCATTCGGACCTGTCCTATAAAGAACTGCCGAGCCTGGGCTCGATGCTGCATGCCCAGGAGCTGCCGTCCGAAGGTGGCGACACGCTGTTCGCCGACATGCACAAAGCCTGGGACAGCCTGCCCGAAGCACTGCGCAAAGCCGTCAAAGGACGCTCGGCCGCGCATTCCTATACCGCGCGTTACAGCGAGAGCAAATTCGAAGGCAATTGGCGCCCGACCCTGACGCCGGAGCAACTCGCTCAGGTCGCCGAAGTGGTTCACCCCATCGTCCGCACCCACCCGGAAAACGGACGCAAGGCGTTGTTCGTCAGCGAGGGCTTCACCACCCGCATCGTCGGTTTGCCGGAAGACGAGAGCAAACAATTGCTCGACGAGCTCTACGCCCACAGCGTGCTGGCGCAAAACATTTACCGCCATCAATGGCAGGCCCACGACCTGGTGTTCTGGGACAACCGCTCGCTGATTCACCTCGCCGCCGGATGCCCCAGCCATCTGCGCCGCAAGTTGTATCGCACCACCATCCAGGGCGATGCGCCTTTCTGATTTCGGAGAATTCCCATGTCCAAACGTCTTCCATTTGCACCCTTGGCTGCGGCCATTGGCCTGGGTTTCAGCCTGCTCGCCGGCAGCCTGGTGGCGCCGACCGTGGCTCACGCCGAAGGTGAAATCCGTATCGCCGAACAGTTCGGCGTCGTTTATCTGCTGCTCAACGTTGTGCGCGATCAGAACCTGATCGAGAAGTACGGCAAGCAGGAAGGCATCGACATCAAGGTCGACTGGACCCAGCTCTCTGGCGGCTCAGCGGTCAATGATGCGTTGCTTTCCGGTTCCATCGACATTGCCGGAGCCGGCGTCGGCCCGCTGCTGACCATTTGGGACCGCACTCACGGCAAGCAAAACGTCAAAGCCGTGGCCTCCCTGGGCAACTTCCCTTACTACCTGGTGAGCAATAATCCCAAGGTCAAAACCATCGCCGATTTCACCGAGAAGGACCGCATCGCGGTGCCGGCGGTTGGGGTGTCGGTGCAGTCGCGCTTCCTGCAATACGCGGCGGCCAAGCAATGGGGCGACAAGGAATTCAATCGCCTCGACAAGTACACCATCGCCGTTCCGCACCCGGATGCCACCGCGGCACTGATCGCCGGTGGTACCGAGTTGAGTGGGCACTTCTCCAACCCGCCGTTCCAGGATCAGGCGCTGCAAAACCCCAACGTGCATGTGGTGCTGAACACCTATGACTTGCTGGGTCCGAACTCGCCGACGGTGCTGTTCGCCACCGAGAAATTCCGCGACGAGAACCCGAAAACCTACAAAGCCTTCATCGCCGCGCTGACTGAAGCGGCCGAGTTTGCGCAGAACGATAAAGGCGCGGCGGCCGACACTTACATCCGTGTCACCAAGGCCAAAATCGACCGCGCAGCGTTGCTGAAAATCATCGACAACCCGCAGTTCGAATTCAGCATCACGCCGAAAAACACCTACCCGCTGGCCGAGTTCCTCTACCGCGTCGGTGCGATCAAAAACAAACCGGATTCGTGGAAGGATTACTTCTTCCAAGACACCACACCGCTGCAAGGGAGCTGACCGAAATGAACGCCCCTTTGCAAGGCCACACGGCCAGCAAGCCGATCGCGGCAGCTCAAGCGCTGCTGTCGGTCGACCAGGTCAGCCTGGAATACCGCACGCCAGCGCGGGTGGTTCGAGCGACCCATCAGGTCAGTTTCGAGATCGATCCGGCGGACCGCTTTGTGCTGCTCGGTCCTTCGGGCTGCGGCAAGTCGACGTTGCTCAAAGCCGTTGCCGGGTTCATCCCGCCCTGTGAGGGTGAGATTCGCCTGCAAGGCCAGCGGGTCGATGCGCCAGGGCCAGACCGGATCGTGGTGTTCCAGGAGTTCGATCAACTGCCACCGTGGAAAACCGTCAAACAGAACGTGATGTTTGCGCTGCTCGCTTCCAAAACCCTCAAGCGCAAAGAGGCTGAAGAGCGGGCGCTGCATTATCTGGACAAAGTCGGTCTGGCGGCGTTTGCCGATGCCTACCCGCATACCTTGTCTGGCGGCATGAAAGCTCGCGTGGCCATTGCTCGCGCCTTGGCGATGCAGCCGAAGATCCTGTTGATGGACGAGCCCTTCGCCGCCCTCGACGCGCTGACCCGACGCAAGATGCAGGAAGAGTTGTTGCTGCTCTGGGAGGAGGTGCGTTTCACGTTGTTGTTCGTCACTCACTCCATCGAAGAGGCGTTGGTGGTGGGCAACCGGATTTTGCTGCTGTCGCCTCATCCGGGGCGGGTGCGGGCGGAAGTCCACAGCCATCAATACGACTTGCACAGCTTGGGTGGCGTGGCGTTCCAGGAATCGGCGCGGCGGATTCATCGGCTGTTGTTCGATGAAGGTCAGTCCCCGGAAACCGAGCGTGAGCTGGATTTCTCCGACATTCGCATCGCTTATTGAGCCATTGGAGGATTGCCCGATGAGCCATTCATCATCTGCGCGTAAAGAGTACGAAACGGTTTTGCAGCCGCTGACCAGCGTACCGCTGGAGCGTGAATTACCGCTCGGCCAGCGCCTCTGGCAGCAAGGCTGGCTACGCAAAAGCCTGATCCTGATTTTGCTCGCGGTGCTTTGGGAAGCCGTTGCCCGTTATCAGAACAACGACCTGCTGCTGCCGAGTTTTCTGCAAACCGCCAGCGCGCTGCGGGATGGCCTGCTCAGCGGCGAACTGCTGAGCAAGGTGTGGATTTCGCTGGTTGTTTTGCTCAAGGGTTACCTGATCGGCATCGTTCTGGCGTTTGTCCTGACGACGCTGGCGGTGTCGACCCGGTTCGGTCGCGATTTGCTGAGCACGCTGACCTCGATGTTCAACCCGTTGCCCGCGATTGCCCTGTTGCCGCTGGCGCTGCTGTGGTTTGGCCTGGGGCAGAACAGCCTGATTTTTGTACTGGTGCATTCGGTGCTCTGGGCGTTGGCCTTGAACACCTATGCCGGGTTTCTCGGTGTCTCGGAAACCTTGCGCATGGCCGGGCGCAATTACGGCCTCAAGGGCATCCGTTTCGTGTTGTTCATCCTGATCCCGGCCGCGTTGCCGTCGATTCTTGCCGGGCTGAAAATCGGCTGGGCCTTCGCCTGGCGTACGCTGATTGCTGCTGAATTGGTGTTTGGCGCTACCAGTGGCAAGGGTGGTTTGGGGTGGTACATCTTCCAGAATCGTAATGAGCTGTATACCGACAAGGTGTTTGCCGGGTTAGCGGTGGTGATTCTGATTGGGTTGCTGGTGGAAAACCTGGTGTTTGATACGTTGGAGCGGGTGACGGTGAAGCGGTGGGGGATGCAGCGGTAGGTTCTGCGG
This sequence comes from Pseudomonas sp. NPDC086112, assembly GCF_044746425.1. Lineage (NCBI taxonomy): Bacteria > Pseudomonadati > Pseudomonadota > Gammaproteobacteria > Pseudomonadales > Pseudomonadaceae > Pseudomonas > Pseudomonas sp. NPDC086112. Next base: position 26,461 of record NZ_JBIVCD010000004.1, read on the forward strand.
TGTCTGATCTGGCCCCATCGCGGTCTTCAAGTGGACACAGCATTTGTGTTCGACCGAAACTCCACTGTGGGGGCGAGCCTGCTAGCGATGGCGGTAGAACATTCAACGAATTTTTTCGATCCGCACTTTCCAATCGCCCACAAAAAAGGCCGTTTCTGTATAAGAACGGCCTTTGCGAAGTAGTTAAAGACCGGCGAAAAACACTTAAGTTCCGCCCAAAAAACAGTAACTTATAGAATTGTGCTCAAGTCGTGTTACTCGTCGGATTTCTATTGTCACAACCATGACACAGCCTCAGGATCGCGCCGTCATCCCCTTGAGGTTCCTCTATGAAGTTCTCCTCGATTCTCTTGTTGTCCCTTGGCCTGGTCAGTGGCTTCGCTTCTGCAGGCGGCACCACCGAAGCAGGTGTGGGCGGCGCATTGGGCGGGGTTCTTGGCTCGGTCGTCGGTCAATCGCTAGGCGGCAATACAGGTTCAACCATTGGCGCGGCCCTGGGCGGCGCGGGTGGTAGCGCAGTCGGCGCAGACAAACGCAGCCGTGGCGAAGCAGCCATTGGCGGTGCGTTGGGCGCAGCAGGCGGTAACGTGGTCGGCCGCAGCGTGGGCGGCACCACCGGCAGCCTGATCGGCTCCGCAGCAGGTGGCGGCGCCGGTGGCGCGCTGGGTAACTACATGGGCAACAAGAGCGATGACGACGATGATCGTCGTTCCTATCGTCGTGGTTATGATGATGACGATCGTGGTTACTACCGTCGCGGCCATCCAGGTCGTGGTCATGCCTATGGCCATCGCAAGCATAAACATCACTATCGCGACTGAGGCTTGAATCGCCTCGTTTACCGGTAGATCAAAAAATCGCAGCCCTCGGGCTGCGATTTTTTTTGCTCCTCAAACCGCTAGCCGCTCCAAGGCCCCGCGCAATCCGGCAGGAATTGCCACCGGTTGATTGGTGGTCCGATCCACAAACACATGCACGAAGCGCCCCGCCGCACAGGCTTCGTCTTCTCCTGCCTTGAACACCGCCAATTCGTATTGCACCGAGCTGTTGCCCAACTTGCCGACCCGCAGGCCGATCTCGATCCGGTCCGGGAAAGCGATAGAGGCAAAGTAGTCGCAGGCCGAACTCACCACAAACCCCACCACCTCGCCGTTATGGATATCCAGGCCACCGACTTCGATCAGGTAGGTGTTTACCGCCGTATCGAAAAAACTGTAGTAGGTGACATTGTTGACGTGACCGTAGGCGTCATTGTCGTGCCAGCGAGTGGTGATGGGCTGGAAGTGCGGGTAGTCGGTGCGTTGGGGCATCGGGTTGGACATCAGCGTCAGTTCCTGGGGTTGAACAGCGAGTCTAAGGTGTAAACCGCGTTATCGTTCTTCGCGAGCAAGCCCGCTCCCACATTCAATCTTTATTGGACACAGGTTTTGTGTACGTCTGAGATCCAGTGTGGGAGCGGGCTTGCTCGCGAAGGGGCCTTCACAAACGCCACATAAAATCACATGTCAGCGAACCCTCGCCCCTCTGCCGCCAGTTCACCAATCAACCGCGCCGGCGCCCAGTGATCGCCCTGCTTGGTCTCAAGCTGCAACAACCGCAGATGAATAGCTTCCAACCCTTGCTGATCCGCCCAGGCCATCGGCCCGCCCTTGTCCGCCGGGAAGCCATAACCGTTGAGATAGACCAGGTCGATGTCATGCGCCGATGCCGCGATGCCTTCCTGAAGAATCTTCGCCCCTTCGTTGACCAGCGCCAGCAAACAACGCTCTAGAACCTCTTCAGGGCCGATCTCGCGACGCTGGAACCCCAACCCTTCGCTGACTTTCAGTACCAGCGCATCGACTTCCAGATCGTGCTCAGCCTGACGACTGCCCGGTTCGTAGTGGTAATACCCATCGCCACTCTTCTGACCGAAACGCCCCAGCTCGCACAAGCGGTTGTCCACTTGAACCTCCGGCGCATCCTGGCCTTTGCCAGCCAACTCCCGAGCGCGCCACTCCAGGTCGATGCCAACCACGTCGTACATGCGGAACGGCCCCATGGCGAAACCAAAATCTTGCAGCGCCGCATCCACCTGATAAGGCAAGGCGCCCTCCAGCAGCATCTTGCGCGCTTCGAGCACGTACGGATGCAGCATGCGGTTGCCAATGAAGCCATGACAGTTGCCCGACACCACGCTGACCTTGCCCATGCGTTGGCCCAAGGCCAAGGCCGCATCGAGTACCGCCGGCTCCGTCTGGGCACCGCGCACGATCTCCAGCAATTTCATGATGTGCGCCGGGCTGAAGAAATGCAGGCCCAGGACCTGTTGCGGACGGCGAGTGACAGCAGCCATCGCGTCGATGTCCAGTGCCGAGGTATTGCTGGCCAGAATCGCTTCAGGTTTCATCACGCCGTCGAGTTCGCGGAAGATTTTCTGTTTCAACTCGAGGTTTTCGTAGACCGCTTCGATGACCAGATCGACATCGCGGATCGCTGCGTAATCAGCAGCCGCCGTTACCCGTGCAATGCGCGCATCCGCCTCGGCCTGATCGATCCGCCCCTGACGCACGTTGTGGGCGTAAGTCTCAGCCACGCTGGTCAGCGCTTGCTCAAGCATCTGCGGATTGTTATCGACCCATTGCACCGGCACCCCGGCGTTGGCCAGGCACATGACAATGCCACGGCCCATGGTGCCGGCGCCGATCACGGCGGCGCGCTGAATATCGAACGGTGTCTGGCTCATGATTGTTCTCTTGTTAGCGATCCAAAGACAGTCCTCACCATAGTCAGGCGCCGGGCTTTTTTGAAGTTTATTCCTGTGATGAGCGACATTCAGGGGATGGATAAGCTTTCAAAAACACCGATATCCCTGTGGGAGCGGGCTTGCTCGCGAAAGCGGTGTGTCAGGCAACATCAATGTTGATTCTGATGGCCTCTTCGCGAGCAAGCCCGCACACATTGACGGTGTTTCAACTTGGCAGGTGCGCTTGAGCCCAGTCGCGCACGTCGCCATACGGATAATCCTCCAACGCCGCAAACCCCGGAATCGAGCGCGCCTTGAGCTTGGTAAACAGCGGCACGCTGATCCCACATAGAAATCTTGTTACGCGCTCAGCCGAAGGGAGGTTGCCCGTGTGCTGCTCGTGCCTGTGGATAAAATCACCACACAGCGCCTCGAAATTTTTATCCACAAGCGCTGGCAATTCCGGTGGCGCTGGCAATCGCGCCACGTGACCGTGACACACGGAACAATGCCCACACTGCCGGGGTGCGTGATCGTCGCCGAAGTACTCGGCCAGGCGGTAACCCAGGCAGTGGTCGGTAGCGAACAGATCCAGCATGGCGTGAATTCGCGCGATCTCGGTGCGCTCGTGTTGGGTGAAGTAGGCGTGCAATTCAGCGCTCAGGGTTTGGGAATCAAAGTCCGCTTGCAGCAGGCTGTAGACCTCGGTCATCTGCTTGCTTTCGACCTCGACCCAGCCCTTTTCCTGAAAATAATCCAGCGCCTTGACCACCCGACTGCGCTCGGCGGAATACTGCTCATACAGCGCATCGAAATTCACCGTGGCCCAGGTCCGTGCGCGGCTGGAGGTCTGGATGATTGCCGAGACGAAGTCCTTTCGTTCACCTTCAAATCGGGCAAGCAATGCTTCGGGTTCCTGCAAATACTTGAAGCGGTATTCGGCGTAATAGGCATAACGCGGGGCGATCATTGCGCGCAGTTCCAGCTGCACCAGCAAAGTCTTGAGCGGTAACTGGCGAATGTTGCTCTGATCGGCCAAAGGTCCCAGCAGAAACTCCCATTGCCCCTCGGGCGCAGTGGCTTGCAACTCGTCGAGCACGCAACGAATGCCGTCCCGTTCCGGCGTGTCGCCATAGACGAAGTTTTCCAGCACGTTGAGGCTGTCGCGGTTGGCTAGCACCAGGCAATCGGATGGCTGCCCGTCACGCCCGGCGCGACCGATTTCCTGGCTGTAGTTTTCGATGGATTTAGGCAGGTCGAAATGCACCACGTTGCGGATATCGCTTTTATCGATGCCCATGCCAAAGGCAATGGTGGCGACGATGCAATTGGATTGCCCACCCATGAACCGCCGCTGGATTGCTTCGCGCTGTTCGTGCGGCAAACCGGCGTGATAGGCCTCGGCCTGAATGCCATTGCGCCCCAGATGTTCGGCGATGTGCTCGGCGGTTTTCTGCAGGGTGACGTAGACAATACTCGGCTGGCCGGGACGCTGGCTCATCCACTCGACAAGGCGTCGTCGCTTGTCCTGGCCGCGTACCGGTTCCACCAACAGATTGAGGTTGGGCCGGTAGAAACCGGTCGTCACCACATCCTCAGGGGCGATGGCGAATTTAGCCTGCATGTCGGCGATCACCTTGGGTGTCGCGGTGGCGGTCAGCAGCAGCGCCTGAGGGATATTGAACTGGCGCTGATAGTCCGGCAGCTTGAGGTAATCGGGGCGAAAGTTATGGCCCCATTCAGAGATGCAGTGGGCCTCGTCCACCACCAGCAGCGAGATCGGCACCTGCTGCAAAAAATGGCGGAAGCGCTCGTTCTTCAGGCGCTCTACGGAAATCATCAAAATCTTCAGCTCGCCGGACTTTGCCCGGGCCATCACATCGCTGGCGTCATCGCGGCTCTGGGCCGAATCGATACTGCCCGCCGCAATGCCGTGGCGCTGCAAGAACGCTAACTGATCCTGCATCAACGCCAGCAAAGGTGAGACCACCAACGTCAGGTGCGGCAGCAACAAGGCCGGCAGTTGATAGCAAAGGGACTTGCCCGAACCGGTCGGGAAAATCGCCGCCGCCGAGCGCCCGGCCAACACAGCACTGACCGCCGCCTCCTGGCCGGGTCGAAACTGTGGGTAACCGAAAACCTGTTCCAGGGTGTTGTGCATAAGCTGTCACTCCGTTGACCGCTGCGAAGCCCAAAGCCTAGCCGGCGAACGCAACGAGTCGAGAAAAGGTCGGGGTAAAAACGATACTGGATGATACAGCGGATAGGTCGGGGAGACTGCACGGCGCAGGGAATGGGGCGGCTGGCAGATCGTTTTCGCGAGCAAGCCCGCTCCCACATTAGACCGAGTTCCTACGTAAGAACGCGGTCAACTGTGGGAGCGGGCTTGCTCGCGAAGAGGCCAGCAATATCACCCAAAAAACATCAATAAAACATTAATAAAAAATCAGGGCACCAACACCGCCACCCGCAACTGCTCATCCAGCGCCTGCTCATGAAACACTCGGCTCTTGCTCGCCCAAACTGCATAAGCCGGGCTGATTTCGCCCGTGAACGCCGCCGCCAACTGACGCAAATCAGCGACGTTGCGCACACGTGGGCAGAAGAGTTCGCCGTCGCAATCCTGACTGGCATTGCGGTAGGTGACCAGCAACCGATCCCACAACCCCTCACGCACTTGTCTGACCGATTTGAGCTTCACAGCCTGCACACCCAGTCGCTGTTTCAGACCCTGTTCATCCAGCGCTTCGCTGGCCAGCAGCGCCTTGCCCACCATCAACACCTCGGCGCGGGATGCCGTGTCGACATCTGCCTGGGTGGTCAGGGCATCGGGCCAACCGGTGTGTTCGAGAGCCAGCGAATGACCCGCATCGGTAGCGCCCGCCATTCGCCAAACACCGGCCCATAACAACAAAATCGAGGCCATACGTAGCCATTGCATACCTAATTCCCTTTAAGAGTCGACTCAGACGTTTCGAAACGTCCTACAAAATCTGGCGCGCACCCTACGGAGGTTCAGTGCGCCACGCCTGACAATCCCGTAGGAATATCGACCTCTCGGGGGAAAAGCTTAAAAAATAGTCGGAACGTGCGTAGGAAAAGGTCGATAGCGCCGGTAAACCCCCTACAAAACCCGTCCATTTACGTCTTATTGCGACGCCTCGCTGCCGCCCTCTATAGTTTCCGACTCGGCTGAAAACACTGTGTCGGCCCGCCGGCGAGCCTGCCCGATTTCCCACAGGACTGACCTCGATGAACACGTTCCAACCGTTAACCAACCGCTATCGCCCGCTCAAAACCAGCTACAGCGAAACCCCCGTGCTGGTCATCGACACCCAAGCCAATCCTCACGAGATTCTCGACGCCGCCCAGCAACGCATCCGCGCCGCCAGCGATTTGCTCGAAACGCTCTATTGCCTGTGCTTCAAACAGGCTGACGTGAAAGACATTCCAAACATCGTCAGTGCGCTGTACCTGCTGACCCAGGATGGTCACGAATTGCTTGAAGTTGCCCGGCAGCGACTGCCGAGAATCACCACCAATTGATGCCAGAGCAAATCCAGAACCACATGAAGATCCCTGTGGGAGCCGGGCTTGCCCGCGATGAACGATAACGCGGTATGCCTGATGAAAAACGAAACATCCGATGCTCAACGACAACTCGATAAAGCGGCCTGCGGCACATGGTTCAGAGCACAAGTACAAGCCAGCCTCGACGACCCTCATCCCTGCATTCCCAATCAAGAAGTCAAACGCGTAATGGCAATTAAACGAGAGAAATTGCGGAAGGGATAAGTCCGTCAGCAACGGCCTATCAAAGCTTCATCCCGTTCCTACAACCGAAGACACCTTGTCGCCTATCGCTGCCCGCAACTCACACCTATAGTCGTGACTGTCGCTGCCAAATCAGCGGCTCGGGCTTGGTCACCCGAATGGATCATACTTACGCGTTCGCTGTATGCTGCCGGCACCTCAAGTGTCTGCACGCTTTATGGTGGCTGTGTTTGGGACGCCTTCGGGCGTGCCGGGTATGCGTGTGATCCTCACCGGTTGACCAACCTGAACACAGTCCACCTCCCATCGCTTGGTCACGATGGTGGTGGCTTCATTTGATGCATTTGAGGATAAACACAATGAATTCATGGAAACCGCTCACCGATCGTTACCGCCCACTCCAAACCAACCTCACCGATTCCCCGCCCCTGATCATCGACACAGAGGCCAACCCCCAGGACATCCTCGAAGCCGCCCTCCAGCGCATCCGAGCGTCCAGCGATCTCCTCAAAACCTTGCACTGCGTTTGCTTCAAACACGGCGACGTAGAAGACATCCCCCACATCACCCACGCGCTCTTCTTGCTGACCCAGGATGGCTGCGATCTGCTACAGGTCGCCCAGCAACGCATGATGGGCTGGAAAGCGCCTGCCTGACGTTAAGCACTAACAGGCAAGCCACGCCCTTGTGAGAGCTGGCTTGCCTGCGATGAATACACGCGTAATTTCAATTCTGAACACAAATCGCCAGACATCTATAAACGAACGTCAATCCAGGTAACGTCATCGTCCATGTCAGTGATAGCAATTTCAGGAGTCCTCAAAACCTCAGCCTGGAAAGCCTCGCTCATATCGGCCCAGAAACCGTCCGTAGCAAAAACTAGCCGCTCACCTGCCAGAGCATTTCGAATCACGATCTCCGGATCAGGCGCTTTGCCTATTTTGTAGCTTCGAGTAATCCGGTTACGCGCTGGATCGCACGCCAGCTCGCGGTGTGATCGGTCGCGCTTCCAATTGGCCAGGCAATGAGGCGTCGTTATCCACCCAATGCCCATCCCCGCATCAACTATCCCGCAGCCGCAGTCACCCTCGTAAGCAATCGTCAGCAAGCCGTTTGCGACAACTGCCACCAAGTAGCTGGTTGATCCGCAGAGCTCAGAAAATAGTGGGGCATGTAGATCAGTGAGCACTGACCGAATCAACTGTGTAGCCAACTCATGAGTATCGTCGCCGCTTCCCTGCTCGACTCTCGACTGATAGGTGTCCATCAGTCTCTGAACCAACCCTTGGGCAAGTTGACCGCTACCGGCCTTCGATGTGCCGTCCACAATAACGAATAGGCCTCTGACCCCATCGAACACTGCATCAGCGTAATCGCGATTTTCTTCCCTGGCCTGCCCTTTTACGGATCTGGTCGCGTAGATCATCCTAGTCGGCTCAACTCTTTCATACGTTGAAAAATGAGCTTGCCGCGTTCCGGGTTGGCTCTCACGGAGCTTGAGCTTTGAATCGCATAGTCAATGCCATTGAGTTTGGCCAGGTCCCCGACACCACTGGCAATGAACTGCACTAGCTCAGCATCAGCGCTCAAAATCTCTTCCAATAGCTCCGGCCGACCGTCGATTAAAATGACGATATCCTCCACATCCTTGTGATACGGATCTCCTTCGCCACGACCGCTGAAGGCTTCAAGCTTGGTGGCCAGGAAATAGGGTGGCTTGAAAATCTTAATAGCTGTCCCGCCTGGTAACACGAACGTCACCGCGTGAGCGAGCCCCTCTACGAACCAGCGGTTGGCATAGCCAAGCACCGCTGCATCTGACGGCATCACATCGACAATGATGTCGTTGAACCGGAATCGGCAATTGACCTCATCCTCTCCTGTGATCTTGAAGCCCTTAGCGGCCAAGCGCTGCGTTAACTTCTCCCAGGCTGGAATACCCGCAAGTTCAATCACCAAGTCAACGTCATCGGTGAAGCGAATATCGTCGAGCACAGCTTCATCTGTGACCAGCATTGCGGTTGTGCACCCGCCAACAAAGGCCACTTCCGATAAAAACTCATCCCCCAATCCCTGCGCGACGAACTCAATCATCTGGTAGTTGTGGTCAGCATTCGCACTCATAAACCCATACCTGCCTTCAGCAAATTAATGGCTACTTTGCTCTCCCTTGGTCCTCCAACCCTTACCGCATCAACAAGCGCCAGATAGTGATAAAGCGTCCGGTCCTTCTTCACGGCATCAGGCACAGTCTTGTACAGAGGCTCAATGGCTTGACCTCTCTCACTACCGATCGGATCGGGCCAGACGGGAATCAGATCACCTGCGCTTTTAAGGTGCCTGGACAGCGCCGGCGCGGCAAAGCCCGTCGGGATGCCACGGACAATTGCACCCAGCCTCACAGGGAAAAAATATTTGAGCGCATGCTCTGCAATACCCAGCAACGCTCGACGATTGACCTTCGGCAGAGAGGTTTCAAAATCATTGGTCAGAAGTCCTGCTTCGCGGCAACGAGCAATCGAATTTGATACCTCACTCTTGCTAAGTCCTAGTGAGGATGAAAGGGCTCTGAGTGAATAGCACTCGGCCCAACTGGTAATCGGCGTTTCCAGCGCAGGTTCATCCCACCCCTCCCAATCTGCCAGCGACTGCATACCCCATTCGGCCGTGTTCGAACCGAATACCCCCCAATCCGGGTGCTGGTCCTGCTCTGTAGGGCCGGCAGAAGCAGCCTCGGATTTTGAATCAGCGAAGGCACCATGCCCTGCTCCAGACACATTCAGGGCGAAACCTACGTTAGGGATCGGTGCACTGCCGATAGCGGGCGTCGAAACTGGCCCCCCCATTTGGAAGCCTTCTTCCTGCGCGTGGAGACTGACCATTTTGAACAGAAGAAAAATATCTTGACTCTTCATGAACCCAATCACTCCAAGTGTCCACATTCCATAAAACGTGGACACTTGTCGCATGCGTAAACTTTTATAGTCAAGGCATTTTTGTAACAGCACGACACCTATGCACCCACGCGCACTAGCTGACGCAAAGGCTCTCACGCTAACAAATGCGAAAAAACGAAGATGTAGGACGTGGTGTGGGAGATTTCCCAAAGCTGTAACAGCTTCTGAAACGACTGAGCCATTCGAATGCCGTCATGCTCAAGTCCATGCAATCATCCCCCATCGCATGCACTCCACGGACAGCACCATGAACCTCGCCCCCAACTTCCCCGACGACCACACCATGCACCTGCTCATGCAGCTGCTGCACGAAGAACTCGGCCTGCCTGAACGCAAAATGCTCAGCCTCAGCACCTCGATCAACTTCGACCTGGGTTGTGACGGTGCGGATGCGCGGCATTTGATGGAAGCGCTGGAGGAGCAGTTCGGGATCGACTTCGTGGATTACGATGCCTATCGCTACTTTCAGCCGGAAGGGTTTGATGTGTTTCTCAAGCGTCGGGCGAAGGGGCGCGGTGACAAGGTGCCGTTGACTATTGGCATGCTCTATCGAGCGATCAAGGTCCAACGGTGGGATACGCAGGAGTTGGAAGGCATCTGTTCGAACGCGTAAGTGGCATTATTCTGGCTGTTTAGCGCTTTTTCAGCTGGAATAATGGCAGTTGTATTTCTGATGGTCCGAATCGCGCCCACAAAAAAGCCGCCCTCAAAGGGCGGCTTTCTCTTACCTCAAACCACTACCGATACTTACAACTTCGGCCCAGCAGCCTTGATCGCGTCGCTTACATCAAACTTCTTGAAGTTCTCAACAAACAACCCAGCCAACGCTTTAGCAGCTTCATCGTAAGCAGCCTTGTCAGCCCAGGTGTTACGTGGGTTCAACAGGCCAGTCTCAACGCCCGGCACGGCAAGTGGCACGTCGAGGTTGATGGTGTCCAGGTGCTCAGTCTCGGCACCGACCAACGCGCCGCTCTGAATGGCAGCAATCACGCCACGAGTAGTCGGGATGTTGAAGCGTTTGCCGACGCCGTAGCCACCGCCGGTCCAGCCGGTGTTGACCAGGTAGACCTTGGAGCCGAAGCCGCGGATGCGTTTGATCAGCAGCTCTGCGTATTCGCCGGCCGGGCGCGGGAAGAACGGTGCGCCGAAGCAGGTGGAGAAGGTCGATTTGATGCCGCTGCCGGAACCCATTTCGGTCGAGCCCACCAGAGCGGTGTAGCCGGACAGGAAGTGGTAGGCCGCTTGTTCTTCGCTGAGGATCGACACTGGCGGCAAGACGCCGGTCAGGTCGCAGGTCAGGAAGATCACAGCGTTTGGCTCGCCACCGAGGTTCTTCTCGGAACGCTTCTCGACGTGCTCCAGCGGGTAGGCGGCGCGGCTGTTCTGGGTCAGGCTGCCGTCGGCGTAGTCAGCCTTCTTGGCGTCGTCCAACACCACGTTTTCCAGAACTGCGCCGTGTTTGATGGCTTTCCAGATGACGGGTTCGTTCTTCTCGGACAGGTCGATGCACTTGGCATAGCAACCGCCTTCGATGTTGAACACCACGCCCTCGCCCCAGCCGTGCTCGTCGTCACCGATCAGGTAACGGCTTTCGTCGGCGGACAGGGTGGTCTTGCCGGTGCCCGACAGACCGAAGAACAGGGTCACGTCGCCCGCTTCGCCGATGTTGGCAGCGCAGTGCATCGGCAGCACATCGGCGGCCGGCAGCAGGAAGTTCTGCACCGAGAACATGGCTTTCTTCATTTCGCCGGCGTAACGCATGCCCGCCAGCAGCACTTTCTTCTGGGCGAAGTTGATGATCACGCAACCATCGGAGTTGGTGCCGTCACGCTCTGGCACGCATTCGAAGTTGGCAACGTTGAGAACTTGCCACTCTTCACGGCCAGCCGGGTTGTACTGGGCCGGGTTGATGAACAGGCAGCGACCGAACAGGTTCTGCCAGGCAGTCTGGGTGGTCATCTTCACGGCCAGGTAGTGCTCTTCGGCAGCACCTACGTGCACGTGGGAAACGAAATGCTCTTGCGCGTTGTTGAAGGCCTCGACGCGAGCCCACAGGGCATCGAACTTGTCGGCCGGGAACTTGCGGTTGATCGGACCCCAGGCGATGGCGTCCTGGGTGGTCGGCTCTTCAACGATGAAACGATCGACTGGCGAACGGCCGGTACGGTGACCGGTGCGAACAACCAGCGCGCCGGTATCGGCAAGCTCGCCTTCACCGCGATTCAGGGCTTCTTTAACCAGATCATCAACACTCAGATCGGTGTACACGGCGTTATTGGCTTGCGTCATGAGGTTCCCCGTCGGCCAGTGGCCGAGTGCTCCAAACGTTTTGTAGTAGAAAGTCGTGCACTACTACCGCGAAAAAAGTGGGCCGGATTATGCCAGAAAAGCCCAAAAAGTGTAGGGTCCTCCCGTCAGAACGGCGTTATTCCGGCGTTAAGCAGTGAATTTACCTGCGCTGAAACGTTTTAGTGACGGGTATCTGACGGCGTATCGACCCCTGCACCAGCAAACAATTGGGTGATATCGGCTGCGTCGAACAGGTAACGTTCGTTGCAAAACTGACAATCGATCTCGATACGGCCGCCATGTTCTACGACCAGTTTCTGAGCATCTTCCAGACCCAAACTGACCAGCGCATTGCCCGAGCGTTCCCGAGAGCAGCTGCAACGGAAACGTAGTTTCTGCACATCGAACAGGCGTACTTGCTCTTCATGGTAGAGACGATGGAGCACGGTTTCGTTGTCCAGGCTCAGCAATTCATCGGCCGTCAGGGTACTGGCCAGGGCGGTGATGTGCTGCCAGCTGGCGGCGCGTTCTTCTTCGTCTTTCAGACGGTCGGCAGGCAATTGCTGCAGCAACAGACCACGGGCACGACGGCCATCGGCGTAGAGCCAGAAGCGGGTATTGGTTTGTTGGGACATGACGAAGTAGTTGGTGAAGCAATCGGCCAGGGTTTCACCGTCGAGATCGACGATGCCCTGATAGCGCTGGCCCTGAGTCGGGTCGACTGTCAGCGCCAAGACACCATTGGGCATCAGGTCGGCGAGGGTCGCATCCGGGGCAATCTGGTCGGCTTCGTAACGAGCCAGGCCACGAATTTCGCGCTCGCTGGAGCACTCGATCATCAGCAACGGCACCGGGCCTTCGGAACGGGCCTGCAGAATCAGCAAGCCATCGAACTTCAAGGTGCCAACCAGCAACGCTGCCGCGGCCATCAACTCGCCCAGCAGTTGTGCGACCGGCTCCGGATAGGCGTGTTTGGCGAGGACTTCGGCATAGCTACGCTCCAACCCAACCAGCTCGCCGCGGGTGTCGCTGTCATCGAAGATGAAGCGTTGGGTGTAGTCGTTATCCGATAGATGGGTCATAGGTCTGGGTATCTGAAAGGGTGACAAAAAAGAAAAATCGCGTCATTTCCGCATTTTTGGGCGGGCAACGTTCAGCCGTAAGGGCATTTTATGAACAATCCGGGGTTGTTCCAAGCAAGGTCAAACCTCGGTTTTCGACGAACGGTATTTTCGTTTTGCCGCTGTCGAGTACACCCATATGGCTGCACAGGTGCGCGATTGCAAGTCTGCGCCAAACGACGGTCACTACTCGTCGTTGCTGTTACCGCGAAACTTGAACAGATCCCGGCGCTGCTTCTTGCTCGGTTTGCCATCGGTGCTCACGCCCAATGCCCCGGCCTTGCGCATGGCCGCAGCCGCCTCGCGTTTGGCAATGCTGGCCTCGGTTTCAGCATAGAGCGCCTGAGCCTCTGGCGCGCCACGGCGCACAATCGACAGCGCCTGGACCACCACCGTGCGCTCCTCGAAGCCGGTGCGAATCTGAAACTCATCGCCGACCCTCGGCTCCTTGCCTGGCTTGCAGCGCTCGCCCCGGCAATGCACCTTGCCACTCTCAATCGCAGCCTTGGCCAAGGCACGTGTTTTATAAAAACGCGCGGCCCACAACCATTTATCGAGACGGACCTTGTCGTCCTCTTCGCTTTTTTGTGCCATTGGATGACCTCATTCTGAAATATCGATGAACTGTACTACCGTTTCTGTCGTGCCATGAATCGCCACGCTGTGGATTAGAATGCAGGCATTCCCCCGCACATTGAGGGATGGAAATTCGGGCAGTAGATATCTGTCGCCTTTTACCCATTATTCTGCGTGAATACCGCGAATTCGGCCGCACGCGGTCTGAGCGGTTTTTGCCGGTTGAGCACTTTTGAAGACATTTGACCATTTGACCGTTATCGGTCTGCGCGAGTGGGTGGCGCTCCCGGATTTGGGAGTCGCTGGCCTTCGGGCAAAAATCGACACCGGCGCCAGCACCTCCAGCCTGCATGCCACCGACATCGAGCCGTTCGAGCGCGACGGGGAACAGTGGGTGCGCTTCACTGCGCACCTGGGCACGGTGGTGCAACTGCGGCACCGGCGCTGCGAAGCCCCGCTGGTAACGAGGAAAACCATTAAAAGCTCCAATGGCCATGCGCAGATGCGCTATGTGGTCAGCACCACCCTGGCCCTCGGTGATCGGGTCTGGCGGGTCGAGTTCACCCTCGCCTGCCGCAAGTCCATGCGTTATCGCCTGTTACTCGGTTCCAAAGCCCTGATCGACGGCCAGTTGGTGGTCAATCCGGGCATCAAATATGTACAAGACAAGCCGGTGTTCCCGGTATCTACCTTCTCCACAGGTGTTGCATGAAGATCGCTGTGCTGTCGCGGAACCCGCGTCTGTATTCCACCCGTCGTCTGGTCGAAGCCGGTATAGAGCGTGGCCATGAAATGGTGGTGATCGACACCTTGCGCGCCTACATGAACATTGCCAGCCACAAGCCGCAGATCCACTACCGTGGCAAACCGCTGGAGGGTTTCGATGCAGTGATTCCGCGGATCGGTGCATCGGTGACATTTTACGGCTGCGCGGTGCTGCGCCAGTTCGAAATGATGGGGGTGTTTCCGCTCAACGAATCGGTAGCCATTGCCCGTTCGCGAGACAAACTGCGGTCGCTGCAATTGCTGTCGCGCCGGGGGATCGGTTTGCCGGTCACCGGCTTTGCCCACTCTCCGGATGACATTCCCGACTTGATCGAGATGGTCAACGGGGCGCCGCTGGTGATCAAGGTGCTGGAAGGCACTCAGGGCATCGGTGTGGTGCTGTGTGAAACGGCCACGGCGGCGGAATCGGTGATCGAGGCCTTCATGGGCCTGAAGCAAAACATCATGGTTCAGGAATACATCAAGGAAGCGGGCGGCGCGGACATTCGTTGCTTTGTGGTCGGCGACAAGGTGATCGCGGCGATGAAGCGCCAGGCCAAGCCGGGTGAGTTTCGCTCCAACCTGCATCGCGGTGGCAGTGCGAGCCTGATCAAGATCACACCGGAAGAACGCATGACCGCGTTGCGTGCAGCGAAGGTCATGGGATTGGCGGTGGCGGGGGTGGATATCCTGCGCTCCAACCATGGCCCGCTGGTGATGGAAGTGAACTCGTCGCCGGGGCTTGAAGGGATTGAAACCACCACCGGGAAGAATGTGGCGGGGATCATTATTGAGCATCTGGAGAAGAATGGCGGGCCGAATATGACTCGGACCAAAGGGAAGGGTTGAGTCTGAAAAGATCGCAGCCTCGCTTCGCTCGACAGCTCCTACAGGAAAATACGATCCCCCGTAGGAGCTGTCGAGCGAAGCGAGGCTGCGATCTTTAAAGCCGTTAAACCGCATCCCTCGGCAACATCAACCCAAGCGGCAACCGCACCCGCGCTTCCAGCCCACCACCGGAGCGGTTGCGCAGCTCGACATTCCCGCCATGCATCGAAGCGATCCGTTTCACGATCGCCAACCCCAACCCGGTCCCCTTACCACCCCGGGCCCGATCGCCACGGGTGAACGGGTTGAAGATCGCCTCCAGCTCCGACGGGTCGATTCCCGCGCCACGGTCCATGACGCTCAATACCACATACGGCGCACTGGAATCTCCAGACACATAAGCTGCCACTTCAACGCCGCTGCCGGCGTGATGCAGAGCATTGCCGATCAGGTTGTTCAGCAACCGTTTCATCGACACCCGACGCAACGGGAACGGCTGGATCGGTTCCAGGCGCAGGCGCACTCTCTCTTCGTTCTGGTTATACGGCGCGGCAACTTCGCGAACCAGCTCGCTCAGGTCCACTTCTTCCACCGACTCATCACGTCCGTCACGAATGAAGGCCAGGAACTGATCCAGAATCGCGTCCATGTCTTCGATGTCGCGGATCATGTCGTCTGTCAGGTCACTGTGGGCCCCCATCAGTTCCAGGGACAGCCGCAAACGGGTCAGGGGCGTGCGCAGGTCATGGGAGACCCCGGCCAGCATCAGTTCTCGCTCGCGGCCGGCCTGTTCGACGTCTTCAGCCATTTGGTTGAAGGCGCGATAAACCTCGGTCATTTCGCTCGGTGTATCGCTGATCGGCAGGCGCACGCTGCGGCCCTGACCCAGTTGCCTCGCGGCATAGACCAGGCGTTTTAGCGGTTGATTGAGCTGGCTGACGAAAATCCACGCCGAGGCGGTGGACAGCAGGCCAATGGCGAGGAACCAGCCGAGCACATTCCAGATTTTCTGGCCGCGCAATGGGTGCGGATACAACGGCACTTTCAGCCAGCCATCGCCCAGGCTGGGTGCGCGCACCCACAGCGCCGGCGGTGAGTGCATGCGTAATCGTACTTCGGTGTCGGCGCCCAGTTCGGCCTGCATTTGTCGCTGATAGATCTCGCTGTAGGGCCAGTGCTGTTCGCCTTCTGGCACACCGGCACCCACCACCCGGATCAGGGTCGCGGCATCGGCGATTTTGGTGCGGTTTTCTTCATCGGCGGCCCAATAGGCACGCAGCGTCAGGGCGACGCCATGGCTGTATTGGCGATCCACCAGCACATCTTCGTTCATCAACAGATAAACCAGGGTCAGCGCCTTGGAGAACAGGACGACGATCAGCACCAGCCACAGGGTGCGGGAGAAGAAGCTCTGGGGGAACCAAACAGGGGTTTTCATGAGTAACCGCTACACACTTGCAGGAGCGAGCATGCTCGCATATTGCGGATCACGGGTCTGCGGGAAAGGTCATCTGATCCCTTGCCCGCAAGACCCGCTCCTACAAATCACCGATCACTTCGTGGCGGCGCCATCCGGAACGAACACGTAACCCACGCCCCAGACAGTCTGGATGTAGCGTGGTTTGGATGGATCGGGCTCGATCATCCGGCGCAGACGGGAAATCTGCACGTCGATGGAACGCTCAAGGGCATCCCATTCGCGGCCACGGGCCAGGTTCATCAGTTTGTCGCGGGTCAGTGGTTGACGCGCGTTCATGACCAGCGCCTTGAGCACCGCAAACTCACCGGTGGTGAGCATATGCACTTCGTCGCCGCGCTTGAGTTCGCGGGTGGCCAGGGACAGTTCGTAGTCACCGAAGGTCACGCTTTCGTCTTCGCTGCCCGGGGCGCCCGGCACCGGTGCCGCCTGACGACGCAGAACCGCTTTGACCCGAGCCATCAGCTCGTCCGGGTTGAACGGCTTGGCCAGGTAATCGTCGGCGCCCAGTTCCAGGCCCTTGATGCGGCTGAGCTCATCGCCCTTGGCGGTGAGCATGATGATCGGAATCTGATTGTTCGCCGTGCGCAAGCGGCGGCAAGCGGTCAGGCCGTCTTCGCCGGGCAGCATCAGGTCGAGGACCACCAGGTTGAACACTTCACGCGCCAGCAGGCGGTCCATTTGTTCCGTGTTCGGGACGGCGCGGGCACGGTAGCCCTTGCTGACGAAAAAGCGCTCCAGCAGGCTGCTCAGCCCGGGATCGTCGTCAACAATAAGAATTTTTTCGCCTTCAGCAATGTTTGCAGTGCTGCTCATTGGATGCTCCTTTGATCTCGGCGCGCATTATGGCGTAGCTGCCGTTATACGCACCGTGTGCATTGTTAGCAGATTTTTCCTTCACCGCCAGAAAACCGGGCATTGTGCCTACAACCCGCGATGCCCCCGAATGGATAGAACGCTGGTTATAATGCGCGGCCTTTTGTGTCAGGCAACGTCTGATCGTTACTGTAAGCAGCCGCTTTTTTTTTCATGGCACTGGCAGTAATTGTTCGATTTCACGGGTCAACGGGAAGCCTGTTGGCTCAGGTAGCGGCGCTCGCCAGGCCGCTCAACCAGACTCGCCGAGCCTTTATCTCTGCGCCTGCGAGCCTGCTTTCACAATTTGTCAGGTGGTTTTATGGACAGCATCAACAGCCGCATCGCCGAGGAACTCGGTGTACGCCCACAACAGGTCGAAGCGGCCGTCGCGCTACTCGATGAAGGCTCCACGGTGCCCTTCATCGCCCGCTACCGGAAAGAAGTGACCGGCAGCCTCGATGACATCCAGTTGCGTCATCTGGAAGAGCGTCTGCGCTACCTGCGAGAACTCGACGAACGGCGGATCAGCATCCTTGCCAGCATTCAAGAGCAGGGCAAACTGACCCCGCAACTCGAACGCGACATCAAACTCGCCGACACCAAGACCCGTCTCGAAGACTTGTACCTGCCGTACAAGCAGAAGCGCCGCACCAAGGGCCAGATCGCCCTGGAAGCCGGCCTCGGCGAGCTGGCCGACGGTCTGTTCAACGACCCGACCCTGAACCCTGAAGCCGAAGCCGCGCGTTTCATCGACACCGAAAAAGGCGTGGCCGATGTGAAAGCCGCCCTTGAAGGCGCCAAGTACATCCTCATGGAGCGCTTCGCCGAAGACGCTGGCCTGCTGGACAAATTGCGCAACTACCTCAAGCAGGAAGCCACCCTCAGTGCCCGCGTGATTGCTGGCAAGGAAGAGGAAGGTGCCAAGTTCCGCGACTATTTCGAACACGACGAACCGCTGAAAAGCATGCCATCGCACCGCGCGCTGGCGATTTTCCGTGGCCGCAACGAAGGCATTCTCAGTTCCGCGCTGAAAGTCGGCGATGAACTGCCGGGCACCATGCACCCGTGCGAAGGCATGATCGGCCAGCAATTCGGCATCCAGAACCAGAACCGTGCTGCCGACAAATGGCTGGGCGAAGTGGTGCGCTGGACCTGGAAGGTCAAGCTGTACACCCATCTGGAAACCGACCTGCTGGGCGAGCTGCGCGACGGCGCAGAAACCGAAGCAATCAACGTGTTCGCACACAACCTGCACGACTTGCTGCTGTCGGCCCCGGCCGGCCCGCGCGCCACCCTGGGCCTCGACCCGGGCCTGCGCACCGGCTGCAAGGTCGCCGTGGTCGATGCCACCGGCAAGCTGCTGGATCACGCCACGGTTTACCCGCACGTACCGCACAACAAATGGGACCAGACCCTCGCAATTCTGGCGGCCCTGTGCGCCAAGCATTCGGTGGACCTGATTGCCATTGGCAACGGCACCGCCAGCCGTGAAACCGACAAACTCGCCGCTGAGCTGATCAAAAAATACCCAGCCATGAAGATGACCAAAGTCATGGTCTCCGAGGCCGGCGCATCGGTTTACTCGGCGTCGGAACTGGCTTCCAAGGAATTCCCGGACCTCGACGTGTCGATCCGTGGGGCGGTGTCGATTGCCCGTCGCCTGCAGGATCCGCTGGCCGAGCTGGTGAAGATCGATCCGAAATCCATCGGCGTCGGCCAGTACCAGCACGACGTGTCGCAGCTGAAACTGGCGCGCGGCCTGGACGCGGTGGTCGAGGACTGTGTGAACGCCGTCGGCGTCGACGTCAACACCGCTTCCGTGGCGCTGCTGGCGCGCATCTCCGGCCTCAACGCGACCCTGGCGCAGAACATCGTCAGCCACCGCGACGAGCACGGCGCGTTCAAAACCCGTGCGGCGTTGAAGAAAGTTGCGCGCCTGGGTGAAAAAACCTTCGAACAGGCTGCGGGTTTCTTGCGTGTAATGAATGGCGACAACCCGCTGGATTCGTCCGCGGTTCACCCGGAAGCCTATCCGCTGGTGCAGCGCATTGCCGCTGAAACCGACCGCGACATTCGCTCGCTGATCGGCGACGCGAGCTTCCTCAAGCGTCTCGATCCGAAGAAGTACACCGACGAAACGTTCGGTCTGCCAACGGTCACCGACATCCTGCAAGAGCTGGAAAAACCCGGTCGCGACCCGCGTCCCGAGTTCAAGACCGCCGAGTTCCAGGAAGGCGTCGAGGACCTCAAGGACTTGCAACTGGGGATGATCCTCGAAGGCGTGGTCACCAACGTGACCAACTTCGGCGCCTTCGTCGACATCGGCGTGCATCAGGACGGGCTGGTGCATATTTCCGCGCTGTCGGAGAAGTTCATCAAGGATCCGCGCGAAGCGGTGAAGGCCGGTGATGTGGTCAAGGTGAAGGTCATGGAAGTCGATATCCCGCGCAAACGCGTTGGCCTGTCGATGCGCATGAGCGACACACCGGGCGAGAAAATCGACGGTGCCCGTGGCGCGCGTCCGGGTTCGGCACCACGCCCATCCCAGAACACTGCACCGCGCAAGGAAACCACGGCAGCAGCCCCGGCCAACAACGCCATGGCCTCGCTGTTCGCTAACGCCAAACAGTTGAAAAAACGCTGATGGAGATCCCGGCCGGCTTGACCGAAAGCGCGTTTTTCAAGCTGCTGGGATGTCGCTTGCACAGCCTGGAAACCGGGGTGGCGCAAGTCGCCCTGGTGCTTGCGCCAGAACTGCGCAATCGCGGCGGCAAACTGCACGGCGGCGCTTTGTTCAGTCTGGTGGACATTGCCATGGGGCTGGCCTGCTCCAGCACCCACGGCTTTGACCAGCAGAGCGCAACCATCGAGTGCAAGATCAACTACATCCGCGCCGTCTCCGACGGTGAAGTGATGTGCACGGCACGGGTAATCCATCCGGGCCGCCGCACGCTGGTGGTCGAAGCCGATGTGATGCAAGGCGACAAACTGGTCGCAAAAGCACAAGGCACGTTCGCTGTCCTGTAGCCCCCAATCATCAATTTGAGTTAATTTCGGCGCTGTGACTGCAGCGTCGGAGTTTTCTGTGGGAGCGGGCTTGCTCGCGAAGGCGGTGTATCAGGCAACTTCAGTGTTGACGGACACGCCCTCTTCGCGAGCAAGCCCGCTCCCACAGGGGATTGCGGCGATCAATCCCTGGCTGGCTGACAGCAGGCCAGTGCGGCCCGAAAACCAGGCGAAAACGCCAGTTTTAACTTCACCCTTGTAGACCGTCTTGCCCACCCCCATATTGGGGCGACTGACGCGTGAAGGAATCCAACTTGAGCGAACTTCTCAACCGCCGCCTGGCTCTGCTCGGCGAGCGCGCTAACCTCTCTCTGCTCGAACAGTGCCTTCACGGCATCGAACGTGAATGCCTGCGCGTGACAGACGAAGGGCGCCTGGCGCAAACGCCGCACCCCGAAGAACTGGGTTCCGCGCTGACCAATGAACAAATCACCACCGACTATTCCGAGTCGCTGCTGGAATTCATCACGCCAGCCCTGCCAGACCCGGCGGACACCCTGGCGAGCCTCGATAAGATCCATCGGTTTGCCTACAGCAAGCTCGGCAACGAATACCTGTGGAGTCCATCGATGCCGTGCCCGTTGCCGGCCGAGGAAGACATCCCGATCGCTTATTACGGCACCTCCAACATCGGGCAGCTCAAGTACGTCTATCGCAAGGGCCTGGCGCTGCGTTACGGCAAGACCATGCAGTGCATCGCCGGGATCCACTACAACTTTTCCCTGCCGGAAAAGCTCTGGCCGCTGCTCAAAGAGGCCGAAGGCTTTGTCGGCACCGATCGCGACTATCAGTCGTCGGCCTACATCGCGCTGATCCGCAACTTCCGTCGCTATAGCTGGCTGCTGATGTACCTGTTCGGCGCCTCGCCTGCGCTGGACGCCGGTTTCCTGCGCGGTCGCTCGCATCAGCTGGAACAGCTGGATCCGGACACGTTGTACCTGCCGTACGCCACCAGCCTGCGCATGAGCGATCTGGGTTACCAGAGCAACGCCCAAGCCGGTTTGACGCCGTGCTACAACGATCTGACCAGCTACACCGACAGCCTGCGCAAAGCCGTGGCCACGCCGTATCCGCCGTATGTCGAGATCGGAACACACCAGGATGGTGAGTGGGTTCAGCTCAACACCAACATCCTGCAGATCGAAAACGAGTACTACTCCAACATCCGTCCGAAACGCGTGACCTACACCGGCGAACGGCCGATCCAGGCGCTGGTGGCCCGTGGCATTCAGTACGTCGAAGTGCGTTGCCTGGACATCAACCCGTTCCTGCCGATGGGCATCGACCTCACCGAGTCACGGTTCCTCGATGCGTTCCTGCTGTATTGCGCGCTGAACGACAGTCCGCTGCTGACCAGCACCAGCTGCGGCAATGCGACGTCGAACTTCCTCAGCGTGGTCAAGGAAGGTCGTCGTCCGGACCTGCAGTTGCAACGCGACGGGCACCCGGTAGACCTGAAGGAATGGGCAAGCGAATTGCTGGCAAAGATTGCGCCATTGGCGGCGTTACTGGACCAAAGCCATGGCGGCGAAGCTCACAGCAAAGCACTGGACGCACAGCTGGCCAAGGTCAAGGACTCGTCCCTGACGCCATCGGCTCAGGTGTTGGCGGCGATGGCCGAGCACAAGGAAAGCTTTGCTCAGTTCTCCTTGCGTCAGAGTCAGGTGCATGCAGAGTTTTTCCGCAGCGAGCCACTTTCAGGCGAAGAACAGGCTAAATTTGAAGAGTTGGCACGTTCGTCGCTGGCTCAGCAGGTAGAGCTGGAACAGAACGAAGTCGGCGATTTCGATGTGTTTGTCGGGTCGTATCAGGCGAGTATTCTGGCGATCAGCAACTAATCTCTGAAGGTCCTTCGGACCTTTTCGCGGGCAAGCCTCGCTCCTACAGTGTCGTGCCAAATCATGCGACACATATAAAACCTGTAGGAGCGAGGCTTGCCCGCGAAGGCGACACCACGGTCTCCCTTAGAATTTTCCGCTCATAAGTTAATTCTAAAAAGTTATTTATTTTCCGGTTCTTATATCATTTAGTCTCCTTTTCACGCCGACACTCGGCCGTCTGACAAGGAGCTTCCCAATGAAACTGACTTCCCCTCTTCGCCTCCTGGCAGCCGCGTCTCTGGCTGCGGCGAGTTTCCTGGCTCAGGCGGCAGACGTGACTGTCGCCTACCAGACCACCGTTGACCCGGCTAAGGTTGCCCAGGCCGACGGCACTTACGAAAAGGCCATCAAGGCCGACATCAATTGGCGAAAATTCGACAGTGGCGCCGACATCATCGCCGCCATCGCTTCCGGCGATGTGCAAATCGGTTACCTCGGTTCCAGCCCCCTGACGGCGGCAATCACCCGCAAAGTTCCGGTAGAAACCTTCCTCATCGCCACCCAGATCGGCGCCGCCGAAGCGCTGGTTGCGCGAGACGGTTCCGGGATCAAGACCCCGCAAGACCTGATCGGCAAGAAAATCGCCGTACCGTTCGTTTCCACCGGCCACTACAGCCTGCTGGCCGCGCTGAAACACTGGAACATCGATCCATCGAAAGTCACCGTGCTCAACCTCGCGCCGCCAGCAATCATCGCTGCATGGAAACGCGGTGATATCGACGCCACCTACGTCTGGGACCCGGCCCTCGGCGTGGCCAAGGAAAACGGCAAAGTGCTGATCACCTCGGGCGAACTGGCCAAGTTCGGCGCACCGACTTTCGATGCCTGGATCGTGCGTAAGGATTTCGCCGAGAAGCACCCGGAAATCGTCACCGCGTTCGCCAAAGTGACCCTCGATGCCTACGCCGACTACCGCAAAGATCCAAAAGCCTGGCTCGCCAACCAAAGCAATGTCGACAAACTGGTGAAGCTCTCCGGTGCCAAGGCCAGCGACATTCCATTGCTGCTGCAAGGCAACGTCTTCCCGCTCGCGGCTGATCAGGTGCTCACCCTCGGCGCGCCGACCACCAAGGCCATCACCGACACCGCCGTGTTCCTCAAGGAACAGGGCAAGGTCGAGGCCGTGCTGCCGGATTACGCGCCGTACGTCAGCGCCAAATACATCACCAATTGATCGGGAGTTAACCGCGATGGCTTTGCTACAGCTGGAGCGCATCTGCGCACAGTATCCCGGCGCAGCGGAACCTGTGCTGGCGGATATTTCCCTGAGCCTGGGGCCCCGGCAGTTGCTGGTTGCCCTCGGCCCGTCCGGCAGTGGCAAGACCTCGCTGTTGAACCTGATTGCCGGTTTTGTCGAACCCAGTTCCGGGCGCATCACCCTTGACGGTGTGCCGGTCAAAGGCCCGAGCGCCGAGCGCGGCGTGGTGTTCCAGGACGACGCCCTGCTGCCTTGGCAGGACGTGCTGGCCAACGTCGGCTTCGGTCTGGAACTGGCTGGTGTCGCCCGGGATAAACGCGAAATCCGTGCCCGGGAAATGCTCGCGCTGGTGGACCTCTCCGGTTTCGAAAATCGCCGAATCTGGCAGCTCTCGGGCGGGCAGAAGCAACGTGTCGGCCTCGCTCGCGCCCTCGCAGCAGACCCTCGGGTCTTGCTGATGGACGAACCCTTCGGTGCCCTCGACGCCTTCACCCGTGAACAGATGCAGGAGCTGTTGCTGCAAGTCTGGCAGCGCACCGCCAAACCGGTGTTCCTGATTACCCACGACATTGAAGAAGCGGTGTTCCTCGCCACGGATCTGATTCTGCTGGCGCCCAACCCCGGGCAAATCGTCGAGCGTCTGAGCCTGGACTTCGGTCAGCGTTATGCCGCCGGTGAGTCGGCACGTTCGATCAAGTCCGATCCGTGCTTTATCGAAACCCGCGAACACGTGCTCGCCAAAGTGTTCTCCCAACGCAGTGCCGTCCAGCGGCAGGAGCGCGCATGAGCACCTATGAAATTCCCGCCGCGACGGTGAAGTCGAGCTCGACGGTCATTGCGCTGCGTCGCAGTTTGAACACACGCTGGATCAGCATGCTGACACTGGTCGCTCTCGTTGCCATTTGGTGGGCCGTCACGGCCACAGGTTTGATCGAACCGCTGTTCCTGCCGCCGCCGTCCGCCGTGCTGCAAAAAGGCTGGCTGCTGGTAACCACTGGCTACATGGATTCGACCTTGTGGCAGCATTTGGGCGCAAGCCTCCGCCGTATAGGCCTGGGCCTGGGCTTCGCCGTGCTGACCGCCGTGCCGGTCGGCATTGCCATCGGCCACAACCGCATCGCTCGCGGCATTCTTGACCCGCTGATCGAGTTCTATCGCCCGATTCCACCGCTGGCCTATCTACCGCTGATCGTGATCTGGTGCG
This sequence comes from Pseudomonas sp. NPDC086112, assembly GCF_044746425.1. Lineage (NCBI taxonomy): Bacteria > Pseudomonadati > Pseudomonadota > Gammaproteobacteria > Pseudomonadales > Pseudomonadaceae > Pseudomonas > Pseudomonas sp. NPDC086112. The sequence goes on from NZ_JBIVCD010000004.1 coordinate 51,179, forward strand.
GTATCGGTGAGTTGTCGAAAGTCTTGTTGATCTACCTGGCGATCTTCGCGCCGATCGCGATAGCCACCGCCACTGGCGTACGCACCGTCGACCCGGCGAAATTGCGCGCCGCCCAGTCGTTGGGCGCGACTCGGGCGCAGTTGATTCGGCATGTGATTCTGCCCAGTGCCTTGCCGGACATTTTGACCGGCGTGCGGATTGGCCTGGGTGTGGGTTGGTCGACTTTGGTGGCCGCTGAATTGATCGCCGCCACCAGCGGTTTGGGCTTCATGGTGCAATCGGCCGCGCAATTCCTGGTCACTGATGTGGTGGTATTGGGGATTCTGGTGATCGCGCTGATCGCTTTCGCCATGGAAATGGGCCTGCGTGCTCTGCAACGCAAACTGGTGCCGTGGCATGGTCAGGCTCACTGAGTAGAGCGGGTCTATGGCGAGGGGCAAGCCCTGGGGTTGAGCCCACCACAATCTCGCGTAGGATCTGCGTCGCTCTTTAATTGAACGCGATGTAGAAGTAGCCCAGCTGTGGATCCCGCCCCATCGGGGGGACCCTCGACACGAAAATGTCTTTCACCCGGCCCAGTTCCGGCAGTTCCATCACACACAAGCCATCGACAAAGTCAGTGGGTTGCAGGCTATTGAACCCGACGCTGAATGGCATGCGCTCGCTGTTTGGCAGCTGTGAGCGGGGCGTTTCTGCAAGGGTGTCGATATGGATCGGCAGTTCACTGCCATCGGGCAGCCGCAGCGTCCCCGTCTTGCCCAGCAGTGCCTGAAAGTGTTGGCTTTGAACCTGTTGCAGCATGGCATCACTCCATCAGCAAAAGTGGCCGGGGGATTTGCATCCCCCGGCCAGACCCTCAGTTGCGCGAAGGGAAAAGACCGTTCAGGGCGATGCTGAAGTTGAGCACCAGGAACGGGTTCATCACCTCCATGGGCAAGCCGTTGCCGGCGGACGAGATTTCCCCCGTTACCGTAGTGGCCACGCCCTTGAGCGGTACGGCCGCGGCACCTTGCTGATCGGAGTAAATACTCGCCGAGCCCGGCCCGCCGCCGGAGGCGCCGATGTAGGCGTTGGTGGCGGTCGGGTTGGTGACCGGGTTGCTCGCCGGGCTGGCCAGTTGCAGGGTGGTGGTGGCCGTGAGCCCGGACAAGGCGTGGGTGTGGTTGGGCAGGTTAGTGATGGTCGCGGTGACGTTTTCGGTCCCGGAGGCTTCGCCGATGACGCGCGGGGTCAGGCCCAAGCCGTTGCCCATGGCGACTGGCATGCGACCTTGCAGGTTGGGCAGCATGAAATTGGTGGTGCCATTGCCTCCGTAGTAGGTTCCCAGCAGTGCGAAAACTGTGTTGTATTGCGCGATGCTCAGCGTCTGGCCGTTGCACAGGGCCCAGCCGTTGGGCGCGAAGTTAAAGGCGAAAGACTGAATAGTGCCGATGAATACTTCCATGGTTCCTCATCCCTCAGGTTAGTGTCTGATACGTCACGTTGCAGGCCCGGTTAACCGGGCAGTTCGCGCTGATCAGCCGACTCCTTTCATCTCCGTGGCTGGGTCACGCCACGCCAAAGCGTAGACGCTGATCGGAGTGATTGCCGGACGTCGTCCGTCGCAAGGCCAGCATCGACGTCGGGCTCGCGCCTGTCCTACAGTGCTGGGGAAGCTTCGGTTTTCACATGGCCGTTGCAAGGGGAGGTAATGGAGGCGCGCAGAGAAACATCGCTGGGCGATACCCAGGACCCGCATGCGATGCCGGGGTTGTGGGCGGCTGTCCGTCGCTTGCTGCAATGGGCGCGGGAGCACTGGCTGTTGCCGATCCTGGTATTGGCCGCGCTGGCGCGTTTTTACGACCTGACAGCGGCGGCGATCTGGGGCGACGAAGGGTCTAGCCTGTTGCTGAGCCAGTATTCCCTGGCCGGGATCTGGGAACATGCGGCTCATGATGTGCATCCACCCCTGTATTTCATGCTTCTGCACGGCTGGATTGGCCTGTTCGGCGACGGCATTTTTTCGATTCGCTGCCTAAGTGCGCTGCCGGGGATTGCCATGGTGGGACTCGGCGTCTGGCTGGTGGACCTGCTCGCGACCCGCCGCGCCGCGTTGCTGGCCGGGGTCCTGCTGGCGCTGCTGCCCACGGCGGTGCGTTACAGCCAGGAAGTGCGGATGTATTCGCTGCTGGGCCTGTGGCTGATCGGCGCCACGATCGCCTTGATGTACTGGATCAGGCGGCCGCAACGCACGCGCTATCTGGTGATGTACACCCTGCTGATGAGTGCTGCGTTCTACACCCATTACTTCACGGCGCTGTGCGTGCTGTGTCACTGGCTGTATCTGGGATTGATCCGTGTGCAGCCAGGCTACCGATTGCGGCACATTCAGCGCTCTGGCTGGTGGCTGGCCAATGTGGCGATTGTGGCGTTGTACCTGCCATGGCTGCCCAATCTGTTCGATCTGGTGCAGCACATGGATCAGCTCAAAGCCAATGGCGATGTGGGGTGGGAGGCGTCCGTCACGCTCGGCTCACTGCCTTCAATGATCTGGTTGTTCCTGATCCAGGACGATGGCGAGAGCCTGCCCACACTGATTTTTATTGCGTTGCCACTGGCGCTGCTGGCATTGGCGGGCGTGGCGCTGGCGCGCGATCGCAGTGTTTTCCGTGGCAGTGCGCTGGCGCTGATTTACACCGTTCTCCCGTTGTTGCTGGTATTTGCGGTGTCGTTCATATCGCCGGTATTCATCGAACGCTACCTGAGCGCTTATGCCTTGGGCTTGCCGATGCTTGTGGCGCTGGCCATCGATCGGTTGTACGCGGACTTCAAGGTAGTGGCGCTGGCCGTGTTGATGATGTTTGTCGGCGTCGAACTGGTGGGCCTGAAGAACAATGCCACGGTGGACACCGACGATCAGATCAGCGTCATGGTCAACTACGTGAACCAACACTTCACGCCCGGCGACCGGATTGTCACCAGCGACATGCTCTGGTACCTGAGTTATGTCTATTACAACCGGACTGACGCCAAACCGATGCTCTATACGCCACCGCTGGCTGATGGCAGGTCGGGCCGGCCGAACGCTTACGGTTTCGGCACGCTGGTGACCAATGACATTTACCTGGATAACCTCGGCGGCTTGCCCAAAGGCAATGGTCGAGTGTGGTTGATCGGTACTGTCGATGTGCCGGACGAATTCGCTCCCTTGCCCGAGGGTTGGCAACGCGTCAGCGAGACCCAGGCTGGAGGCGCGAAGGCACGCTTGTATGTGCTGAAGTAGCCCGTCATTCAGAGCTAAAACGATTCATCTTTCAGGTCGTTATATCTGGCGTGTTTTCCAGTCGATTTAGCTCCGATTTGATATCAAAGCACCACTAGTCGCAACACCATTCATGGTCTACGCTCGTCATACAAAAGGACTTATGACGGGTGAATGGATGCAGCACTTTCACTTTATTTCCGGCTTGCCGCGCTCAGGCTCGACCCTGCTTTCTGCGATTCTTTTGCAGAATCCGCGCTTCCATGCCGGCATGACCAGCCCCGTGGGTGCGCTCTTTTCCGGTGTTCTGGAACAATGCAGCGCCGGCAGCGAATTCGGTGCGGTGATCGACACCGACCTGCGTCGCCGTCTGTTGCGCGGCCTGTTCGATTCTTACTACGCCGACAAGGCCGACAAACCGGTGGTGTTCGACACGAACCGCCTGTGGAGTTCGCGCCTGCCGGCGATCAGCGATCTGTTCCCTCAAGCCAAGATCATTGCCTGCGTGCGCAATGTCGCTTGGGTCATGGACAGCATCGAGCGCCTGTACCGCGCCAACCCCTTCGAAAACACCAAGCTGTTCGGTGATGCGGTCGAACGCAACACGGTCTATAGCCGCTGCGAAACCCTGGCCCAGCGCAATCGGCTGGTGGGGTTTTCCTGGGCCGCCCTCAAGGAAGCCTATTACGGCGAACACGCCGACTCGTTGCTGATCATCGATTACGACCTGCTGAGCCAGGCGCCTGAGCGGGTGATGCGCCTGGTCTACGATTTCATTGGCGAACCCTGGTTCGAACATGACTTCGATCATTTGGCTTACGACGCCCCGGAATTCGACCAGGCTCTTGGCCTCTCAGGGCTGCACAAGGTGAAGGCCAAGGTCCAATTGCAATCCAGGCGAACGATCCTGCCGCCGGACCTGTTCAAGCAGTACGCCGAGTTGTCTTTTTGGCTCGATGGCTCAGCCAGCGCCGCCAATGTCATTCGTATGAAGGCCGACGCCGCGATCAGTTGATCGCGGCGTTTTCATTGATGCCTCAGAAAGTTCGAGTCCGGGTGAGCAGCATGTGGTGGAGCAAAGGCAAGTCGCGGGTTACCGAAGGCGCACGAGCGCTGGCCTCGCCAATGATCATGTCCCTGGAGCCGCGCATGCTGTTCGATGGCGCGGTGGCCGCCACGGTCGCCGACACTGCCCAGGCCGACAGCCATGCCACCGCCGAGGCGGTCAAGGCACCAACGGCCGATCAACCGGTCGCCAGCAAGGACACCCACGGCCAGGCCGATGCCACACCGGCGCCAGCACCCGCCGCGGTGCCGGGGCAGAGCGTGGTGTTCGTCGATTCGCGGGTCAAGGACGCTGGCACTCTGCTTCAGGGTATTGCTCCCGGTACCCAGGTGGTTCAGCTGGATGCCAGCAAAGATGGCCTGCAACAAATCGCTGACTATCTGGACGGCCATCAGGGCATCAGCTCGGTGCAGATTATCGCCCACGGCAACGCGGGCGATTTGTGGCTGGGCAACAGTTATCTGTCGGCCGACAACGTCGCGGCCCGCAGCGCGGTACTGGCGGAAATCGGCAAGGACATGAACGTTGGCGGCGACATCCTGATCTACGGCTGCTACACCGCCGAAGGCGAGCGAGGCTTGAATTTTATCGACTCGCTGGCTCAATTGACCGGCCGCGATGTAGCCGCCTCCAGCGATCGCACCGGGCTCGGTGGCGACTGGGATCTGGAAATTGCCACCGGCAACATTGAAAGCGCCAATGTCCTCTCGACCACGGCCATGACCGACTATCAGTGGGGTCTGGCCACCTGGACCGCCACCAACAACGCCAACACGGGCGTCGGTTCGTTGCGTGCCGCCATAGCCTCGGCGCAGAACGGCGATATTGTCACCTTCAACGGCAGCATGACGGTGCAGCTGACGTCCGAGCTGCTAATCAACAAGAACATCACCGTTGATGGCGACTTGAACAACGACGGTGCGGCTGACGTGATTCTCGACGGTCAGTACAGGACCCGAGTGATTGAAGTGTCGTCTGGCAGCATCGTGACGCTTGATGGGCTGGTGATCACCCGTGGCTTGGTGTCGGGCAACGGTGGCAACGGTGGCTACGGTGCCACGGGCTCGATGGCCGGGGGGATTTTCAACGCAGGGATTCTGACCCTGAACAACGTCAGCGTGACGTCCAACGGCGCTTCCGGTGGCGGTGGCGGCGGCGGCGTCACCGGCGCTTTTTACGGCGGTGGGGGGGGTGGTGGCGGTGGTTTGGGCGGCCAGGGCGGCGGGCATGGCGGTTCGGCAGGGCCGGGCACCGGCACGTTGGGCGGTCAGGCGGGCGGCGGCGGTGTCGGTGGTTACGGCGGCGGTTATGACGCCACCCACATGGGCGGTCGCGGCGGTACCACCACTGGCGGGGCTGGCGGCGTAGGCGTTTCCTATTACAGCAACGGCGGTAACGGTGCGACGGCCACCAATGGCACGATTTCCATTGGCGGCGGTGGCGGCGGGGCCGGTTGGGACAAGGTGGGTGGCGCCGGCGGCAACGCGGTGGGCGGGATCTACAACGCCAGCAGCGGCACCATCACCATCGTCGGCACCTCGACCATCAGCAACAACATTGGTGCCGGCGGCGGTGGGGGCGGTGGTGGTGGCCAAGGCAGCAATGCCAGCAATGGCGGCATTGGTGGCCGTGGCGTCGGTGCGATCTGGAACAAAGGCACGCTGCTGATCACAGCCGCCAACTTCGCGGCCCTGGCCGGTAATGCCGCGGCCAGTGGTGCCGGCGGTACCGCGCAGGGCGGAGGTACAACCGGCACCTCGCCGACCTCTGTCGCGACCATCTACAACGACGGTGGTGTACTCAACACCGCGTATTCGCCGCCACCGACCGCGACCATTGTGGTCGCTGACACTACACTGAGCATCGGCGAAACGTCCCTGGTGACCATTACCTTCTCCGAGGTGGTGACCGGTCTCACCAATGCGGATCTGATCATCGCCAACGGCACCTTGACCGCGGTAAGCAGCGGCGATGGCGGCATTACCTGGACAGCAACGTTCACCCCGTCCGCCAGCATTTCCGATACGAGCAACGTCATCACTCTGGACAACACCGGTGTGATCAACATTCTGGGCACCGCCGGCGTCGGCACCACCAACTCCAATAACTACACGGTCGACACCGTACGCCCGACCGCCAGCATCGTGTTCACCGACACGGCGCTGAGAGTCGGCGAAACCTCGCTGGTGACCATCACCTTCAACGAAGCGGTCACCGGTCTCACCAATGCCGATCTAACCATCGCCAACGGCACCTTGACCTCGGTGAGCAGCGGCGACGGCGGCATCACCTGGACGGCGACTTTCACGCCTAGCGCGAGCATCACTGACACGAGCAATCTGATCACTCTGGACAACACGGGCATCGCGGACTTGGCGGGCAACGCCGGCAGCGGCACCACCGACTCGAACAATTATGCGATCGATACCGTACGGCCGACGGCGACCATCGTGGTGACAGACAATGCGCTGAGAATCGGTGAAACCTCGCTGGTGACCATCACCTTCAGCGAAGCGGTCAGCGGTTTCACCAACGCCGACCTGAGCATCGCCAACGGCACCTTGACGGCGGTCAGCAGCAGCGACGGTGGCATCACCTGGACCGCCACGTTCACCCCGAACGCGAGCGTCAATGACACGACCAACCTGATCACCCTGAACAATACCGGCGTGGCGGATCTGGCGGGCAACACCGGCAGCGGCACCACCGACTCGAACAATTATGCGATCGATACGCTTCGTCCAACCGCAACCATTGTGGTGACGGACAATGCGCTGAGAATCGGCGAAACCTCACTGGTGACCATCACCTTCAATGAAGCAGTCAGCGGTTTCACCAACGCCGACCTGACCATCGCCAACGGCACCTTGAGCGCGGTGAGCAGCAGCGACGGCGGTATCACCTGGACGGCGACGTTTACCCCGAGCGCCAGCATCACCGACACGACCAACCTGATCACCCTGGACAATACGGGCATCGCGGATCTGGTGGACAACGCCGGCAGCGGCACTACCGATTCCAACAACTTTGCGGTCGACACCGTACGCCCGACGGCCACCATTGTGGTTGCGGACACCGCGCTGAGAATCGGCGAAACGTCGCTGGTGACCATCACTTTCAGCGAAGCGGTCAGCGGCTTCACCAACGCGGACCTGACCATTACCAACGGTACCTTGACCGCGGTGAGCAGCAGCGATGGCGGCATCACCTGGACCGCGACCTTCACGCCGAGCGCGAGCATCACCGACACGACCAACCTGATCACTCTGGACAACACCGGGCTCAGCGACTTGGCGGGCAACGCCGGCAGCGGCACCACCGATTCCAACAACTACGCCATCGACACCGTACGTCCGACTGCGACGATTGTGCTGGCCGATCCCACACTGACAGCGGGCGAAACCTCGCTGGTGACCATCACCTTCAGCGAAGCGGTCAGCGGTTTCACCAACGCCGACCTGACCATCGCCAACGGCACCTTGACTGCGGTGAGCAGCAGCGACGGCGGCATCACCTGGACCGCGACCTTCACGCCAACCGTCGGCGTGAATGACCCGAGCAACGTCATTACCCTGGCCAATACCGGCGTGGCCGATCTGGCCGGCAACACGGGCAGCGGCACCACCAACTCCGGCAACTACACCCTCGATACGGTGCTGCCGACTGCCACTATCGTTGTTGCCGACAATGCGCTGAGAATCGGTGAAACGTCACTGGTGACCATCACCTTCAACCAGGCCGTGACCGGTTTCACCAACGCCGACCTGACCATCGCCAACGGCACCTTGACCGCGGTGAGCAGCAGCGACGGCGGCATCACCTGGACCGCGACCTTCACGCCGAGCGCGAGCATCACTGACACGACCAACCTGATCACCCTGGACAACACTGGCGTGCAGGCTGCCGGCACCGGTAACGTGGGCAGCGGCACCACCGATTCCAACAACTACGCCATCGATACAGTGCGGCCAACGGCAACGATCGTGGTGACGGACACCGCGCTGAGAATCGGCGAAACGTCGCTGGTGACCATCACTTTCAGCGAAGCGGTCAGCGGCTTCACCAACGCGGACCTGACCATTACCAACGGTACCCTGACCGCGGTGAGCAGCAGCGACGGCGGCATCACTTGGACCGCGACCTTCACGCCGAGCGCGAGCATCACCGACACGACCAACCTGATCACTCTGGACAACACCGGGCTCAGCGACTTGGCGGGCAACGCCGGCAGCGGCACCACCGATTCCAACAACTACGCCATCGACACCGTACGTCCGACTGCGACGATTGTGCTGGCCGATCCCACACTGACAGCGGGCGAAACCTCGCTGGTGACCATCACCTTCAGCGAAGCGGTCAGCGGTTTCACCAACGCCGACCTGACCATCGCCAACGGCACCTTGACTGCGGTGAGCAGCAGCGACGGCGGCATCACCTGGACCGCGACCTTCACGCCAACCGTCGGCGTGAATGACCCGAGCAACGTCATTACCCTGGCCAATACCGGCGTGGCCGATCTGGCCGGCAACACAGGCAGCGGCACCACCAACTCCGGCAACTACACCCTCGATACGGTGCTGCCGACTGCCACTATCGTTGTTGCTGACAATGCGCTGAGAATCGGCGAAACCTCACTGGTGACCATCACCTTCAGCGAAGCGGTCAGCGGCTTCAGCAACGCTGACCTGACCATCGCCAACGGCACCTTGAGCGCCGTGAGCAGCAGTGACGGCGGCGTCACCTGGACCGCGACCTTCACACCGACCAACGCCATCACCGATACCACCAACCTGATCACCCTGGATAACAGCGGTGTGCAAAATGCTTCGGGCAACGCCGGCAGCGGCACCACCGATTCCAACAACTACGCCATCGATACCGTGCGGCCAACGGCAACCATCGTGGTGACGGACACGGCGCTGAGAATCGGCGAAACGTCGCTGGTGACCATCACCTTCAGTGAAGCGGTCGTTGGTTTCAGCAACGCCGACCTGACCATTGCCAATGGCACCCTGACCGCGGTGAGCAGCAGCGACGGCGGCATCACTTGGACCGCGACCTTCACGCCGAGCGCGAGCATCACCGACACCACCAACCTGATCACTCTGGACAACACCGGGCTCAGCGACTTGGCGGGCAACGCCGGCAGCGGCACCACCGACTCCAACAATTACGCCATCGACACCGTGCGTCCGACCGCGACGATTGTGCTGGCCGATCCTACACTGACCGCGGGCGAAACCTCGCTGGTGACCATCACCTTCAGCGAAGCGGTCAGCGGTTTCACCAACGCCGACCTGACCATTGCCAACGGCACCCTGACTGCGGTGAGCAGCAGCGACGGCGGCATTACCTGGACCGCGACCTTCACGCCAACCGTCGGTGTAAATGACCCGAGCAACGTCATCACCCTGAACAATACCGGTGTGGCCGATCTGGCCGGCAACACAGGCAGCGGCACCACCAACTCCGGCAACTACACCCTCGATACGGTGCTGCCGACTGCCACTATCGTTGTTGCTGACAATGCGCTGAGAATCGGCGAAACCTCACTGGTGACCATCACCTTCAGTGAAGCAGTCAGCGGTTTCAGCAACGCCGACCTGACCATCGCCAACGGCACCTTGAGCGCTGTGAGCAGCAGTGACGGCGGCGTCACCTGGACCGCGACCTTCACACCGACCAACGCCATCACCGACACCAGCAACGTCATCACCCTGGATAACAGCGGTGTACAAAACGGCTCGGGCAACGCCGGTAGCGGCACCACCGATTCCAACAACTACGCCATCGACACCGTGCGCCCGACGGCCACCATCGTGGTCGCGGACGCGGCGCTGGCGGTGGGGCAAACCTCGGTGGTGACCATCACGTTTTCCGAGGCGGTGACCGGATTTACCACGGCTGACCTGACCGTGAGCAACGGTACCCTGAGCAATCTGAGCACCAGCGATAACATCACCTATACCGCCACCCTGACGCCGACGGCGAGCATCACCGACTCGACCAACCTGATTACCCTGGACAACACCGGAGTGATCGACGGGGCAGGCAACACGGGGACCGGGACCACCGATTCGAATAACTACGCCATCGATAGCCAACGCCCGACCGCCACTATCGTGCTGAGCGACACGACCCTGAAACCGGGCGAAACCGCGCTGGTGACCATCACCTTCAGCGAGGCGGTAACGGGTTTCGACAACGCTGACTTGAGTATCGCCAACGGCACGTTGAGCGCGGTGAGCAGCAGCGACGGCGGCATCACCTGGACCGGGACCTTCACTCCCACCGCCGGGATTACCGATACCAGCAACCTCATCACGTTGAGCAACGGCGGCATCTCGGACCTGGCCGGCAATGCCGGGTCTGGCACCACCAACTCGGCCAATTATGTAGTGGAAACCGAGGTGCCGACCGCCACCATCGTGGTTGCCGATAATGCGCTGAAGGTCGGTGAAACCTCGTTGGTCACCATCACGTTCAGCTCGGCGGTCAGCGGTTTTGACAACGCCGACCTGACGGTAGCCAACGGCACCCTCAGCAACGTTTCGTCCGTCGATGGTGGCGTGACCTGGACCGCAACCTTCACCCCTGCGGTCAGCGTGACGGACACCTCTAACCTGATCAGCCTGAACAACAGCGGTGTGACCAACGCGTCGGGCAACAGCGGCGTCGGCGTGACCGACTCCAACAACTACGCGATTGATACCGTTCGCCCTGACGCGACCATTGTGGTGGCGGACAATAAGCTGGGCATTGGTGAAACCACCACGGTGACCATTACCTTCAGCGAAGCGGTGTCCGGTTTCGACCTGTCGGACCTCAGCGTGGCCAATGGCGTGCTGTCCAACCTGGCCAGTAGCGACGGCGGTGTGACCTGGACCGCCATACTCACACCGACCGCGAGCCTTAACGATGCGACCAACCTGATCCTGCTCGACACCGGCAATGTGCTCGACGCGGCGGGTAATGCCGGCGCCAGCATCGCCATTTCCAACAACTACGCACTCGATGCGACTCGCCCGACCGTCACCATCGTGGTTGCCAACCCGAACCTGGGCATTGGCCAGACGACGCTGGTGACCTTCACGTTCAGTGAGGCGGTCAGCGACTTCGATTTGTCGGACTTGAGCGTCACCAACGGCGAGCTGACCAATCTGGCCAGCAGCGACGGCGGCAAGACCTGGACCGGAACGTTCACACCCACCGCGAGCATCACCGACCCGAGCAATTTCATTGCGCTGGACACCAGCAACGTGACGGATCTGGCGGGCAACATCGGCGCCAGCGTCGCGGTGTCCAACAACTACGCCATCGACGGCGAACGGCCGACGGCCACGGTGGTGGTTGCCAACCCGAACCTGGGCGTGGGCCAGACCTCATTGGTGACCTTCACCTTCAACGAAGCTGTGAGTGGTTTCGACCTGTCCGACGTCAGCGTGGCGAACGGCAGCTTGTCCGGTTTGAGCAGCAGTGATGGTGGTAGAACCTGGACCGCGACCCTGACGCCGAACGCCAATGTCAGCAGTGGCAACAATGCGATCAGCCTGAGCGTCGCTGGCGTCAGCGATTCAGCAGGCAACACGGGTAGCGGTGTCAGCCTATCGAACAGCTATGCGATCAATACGGTCGTTGCACCGTCGTCCCCGCCTGTCGTGGTGCCGCCGGAACCCGAGTTCCGGGTCACGGTTCCTGTCACCGTGCCCGATCTGCCCAACGTGCCATTACAACCGATCATCTTCACTGCGCCCACTGGCGATCTCGGCTCGCCGCTGACCTTTACCCCGCTGTTTGAACAGCGAGTGATCGGCAACGGCATTCGGCCTTTGGGCGATATTTTCATGAGCCACGGGGCACTGACGCCTAGCTTTATCGCGCAGGTATTCAGCAGCAGTGAAAACGGTGGCGATGGCTCAGGTCACGGCTTCCTCGGTTTTGGCGGTGGCGACGGCGGGGTCTTTGGCAGCAGCACGCTGTCAAATCTGTTCAATCAGGACACGGGCAGTGAGGGGGAATCGCTGAACGCCTTCGGCAATAACTCAATCAGGATGGGAGATGCTTCCCAAGGACTGCGTGGTGTGTTTGGCGCACCGAGTCTTGGTCAGCAATTGCAACAACTCAAGGACACCGAGCAGCGGCAGATCGAAAGCCTGGCCGCGGCTTTGCACCAGGTCGGCATCAGTGAAATGCAGGCCTGAAAAAACCATTAAAGCAGGGCGGCATCTGGGGGCTCCAAGGATGAAGAGAAGTCAGAAGTTATTCGGCGCCAGCCTGCTGGCGCTGGCGATCAGCGGGTGTGCAGTCACCAGTGAACCGATCGAACGCAGCGTCAGCCAACAGCGCGCCCAAAGCGATCTGCAAAACATGTACAAGGGGCAGGAACCTCTCAGCGGCCCGCTGACCCTGCACCAGGCCATGGCCCGGGCGGTGAAATACAACCTCGAAGGCCGGCTCAAGATCATGGAAGAGGCCTTGGCCAAGCGCCAACTCGACCTCGCCAGCTTCGACATGTTGCCGCGCATGGCGCTGGACGCCGGTTACGTGGGGCGCAACAACGTCAGCGCCTCCAGCAGCCAGAGCGTCGAGACCGGGGCCCAGTCCCTGGAGCCGTCGACCTCCCAGGACCGCGACCGTGAAGTGGCGGACCTGACCATGGTCTGGAACGTGCTCGACTTTGGTGTCAGCTACATCAGCGCCAAGCAACAGGGCGACCAGCGACTGATCGTCCAGGAGCGTCGGCGCAAGGTTATCAACACCATCGTGCAGGACGTGCGCTCGGCCTATTGGCGAGCCATGGCCGCCGAACGTTTGCTCAAACAGATCGACAGCCTCATGGTCCGGGTCGAAACCGCTCGCACCAATAGCCAGAGCATGAGCGAGCAGCGTATTGGCGATCCGATTCAGGCATTGGGCTATCAACGCTCGCTGATCGAAGCCACCCGCCAACTGGAAGAACAACGCCGCGCACTGTCGTTGGCGAAAACCGAATTGGCAACGCTGATCAACCTGCCGCTGAGCACCAATCTGACGCTGGCGACCCAGGACGACTACGTTATCCCGGAACTCAAGGTTGATCTCGCCAGCCTGGAACAGGAAGCCCTGACCAGTCGGCCGGAGTTGCGCGAGCAGGATTACCAGACCCGGATCAGCGCCGCCGAAACCCGCAAAGCCATGCTGCGTCTGCTGCCGGGGCTGGAGTTTGCCGCTGGCGGGCATTACGACAGCAACTCGTTTTTGGTGGAACAGGGCTGGGCGGATTACGGGGTGAAAGTCACCTGGAACCTGTTCAATGTGATTTCCGCGCCCGCCGCGATTGACGTTGCCAAGGCCGGTGAAGAAGTCGCCGCGGCGCGCAGGCAGGCGATGTCGATTGCCATACTGGCGCAGCTTTACGTGGCCAACGCCAACTATCGCGAGGCGATGCGGCAGTTCAAGACCAATCAGCAACTGTCAGACATCGATGGGCAAATCGTCGGCCAACTGCGCAATCGTCATCAGGCGGCCGGGCTGGGCGAACTGGACCTGATCCAGGGCGAGCTGAACACCTTGCAGGCCGATCTGCGACGCGACCTGTCTTACGCCGACCTGCGCAACGCTTACGGGCAGATCTTCGCCAGCGCCGGTCTCGATCCGCTGCCGGACGAAGTGCAATCGACCGAAGTCCAGTCCATCGCCACGGCCCTGGCCAATCGCGAAGAGGCTTGGGCGGCGGGCAACATCTCAGTGCCGGTGGCCCATGCCCCGGTCCAATAATCTGCTGGCGCCGACGGCGAGCATCAGCCGCGCCCAACGGGAGACCCGCAACGGCCATCGCGGCACGGCAATTCTGCTGACCGGTTTGCCGGCCGCGGGCAAGTCAACATTGGCCCAGGCACTGCACGCCGAGTTGTTCGAGCATGGCGTGCAGAGTGTGGTGCTCGATGGCGACGGACTGCGGGTCGGGCTGAATCGCGACCTGGGGTTCAGCGACAGCGATCGCCTGGAAAACATCCGCCGCGCCAGTGAACTCGCGGCACTGTTGGTCGAGAACGGGCAGATCGTCATCCTCGCGATGATCGCGCCTTTGGTGGAGTTGCGTGAATTGTTCGCCCGACGATTGGGGGAGGATTACCGTGAAGTCTGGTGCAGCGCCTCGTTGGCGGTGTGTGAACAGCGTGACCCCAAAGGTCATTACGCCCGGGCTCGACGGGGTGAGTTGGCGGGGTTTACCGGTATTTCCGCGCCTTACGAACCACCGCCATGCGCGTCGCTGGTGCTCGACACAGGTGCGCAGTCGGTGGAGGCTTGTCTCGACCGTTTGCTGACCTGGCTCGGCGAATGCGCGGTGCTGCCGAAACGATGAGTCGGCCGGCCTTCTCCCGCTTGCCGGTAACGGTGGATTTGCCGTTGCTGTTGCAGGCACTGACGGCGATTGGCGAGGGCGACTGGCACAGTCACTTCAATAACGATTATTACGCTGGCGACTGGAGCGGCGTGGCACTGATTTGCGCGGCCGATGCCTTGACTGAACTGTCGCCCGGTCGCGGCGAGACGCTGTTGCGTGCGCCTTGGCTGCAAGATGCTCGATGGCAGCAAGGGCTGCGGGATCTGCCGCTGCAGATCGTCTGCGCGCGTCTGCTGCGGCTCGGCCCGGGCGGGCGCATTCACGAGCATCGCGACTATGACCTGGGCGCGCCAGACGCTGACTTGCGTCTGCATATCCCGTTGCTCAGTCCACCCCGAGTGGACTTTCTGCTGGACCGCCAGCGCATGCCGATGGCCGCTGGCGAATGCTGGTTTCTCGACCTGTCGCGGCCGCATCGCGTGGACAATCGCGATACCCGGGCACGGGTTCATCTGGTGCTTGATTGCCGGCCCGACACCTGGCTGGAGCAAGCGATTCTCGACGGGTTGGCAACCACGCCGCCGCCGCAAATCGGTCATGACGCTTTAGCACAGTTCCAGGCATTGGTGGCCAGCGATCCGCAGCTGTGCAAGTCCTTGCAGGGGTTGCAGGACAACGAAGCCTTTATCGTCCGTACCCTGGAACTGTCCGCCGAGCGTGGACTTGCGTTCACCGCTGAAGAACTGCGCGCGGCGATGCGCGACGGTCGCCGTCAATGGAATGAACAATGGAGCGCCTGAACCTGGAAGGCTGGTTGCCGATTCGCGTGTGGCAAGAGGCCGGGCAATGGCAAGTCGACTGGTGCTGGTTCGGTGACACGCCGCTGCATCAGCCGTTTTTTCGTGAGGCCGTGGAAGACGCGCTGCGACTGCCGTTCAATCAGGCGTTTCGCCGGAAATCTGCATTGTCGACCCTCGCTGACTGGCAGGTTTGCAGCCCTGGGCTGGCCCCGAGTGCGTTTATCTTTCATGCCTCGCGATGTGGCTCGACCCTGATCAGCCAGATGCTGGCGCAACTCGACAGCCACATTGTCGTCAGCGAGCCACCGCCGTTGGATGCCTTGCTGCGCAGTGATTTACCCGCCGTCGAGCGCCGTGCAGCCATCAAAGGGGTGCTGTCTGCTTACGGGCAACGTCGGCTTGGCGTGGAGCAACGGCTGGTGATCAAACTCGACGCCTGGAATATCGGTGAACTGCCGTTACTGCGCGAATGCTTCCCCGAAACGCCGTGGTTGTTTCTTTATCGCGATCCGCTGGAGATCGCCGTCTCGCATCTGCGTCGCCCGGGTATGCACATGGTGCCGGGGATGATCGGGGCGAGCGTGCTGGATGAGAAATTTCCGTTCAGCAGCCGTGAGGATTACATCGCCCGGCGGTTGGGGCGGTTGCTGGCGCAGGGATTGGCGCAATGCCGGGCGTTTGGCGGCCTGGCGGTGAACTACAGCGAACTGCCGCAGGCGATGGCGGGGCGGTTGGCAGCGTTCTTTGCATTGGATGTCGAGCAGCGCAAGCAGGTGTTTGCGGCGGTGGGACAACATGCCAAGCAGCCGTCGCAGGGGTTTGTTGGTGACAGCGATGACAAGCGTCGAGAGGCCTCGGTGCTGCTTCGTGAGCGGGTGAATCAGTGGGCGCGGAAGCCTTATGAGGCATTGGAGCAATTGCGCAAAGTATGAGCGCAATGGCTTTTGTGGCGAGGGAGCTTGCTCCCGCTCGGCTGCGAAGCAGTCGCAGGTTTTAGGGCCGCTACGCGACCCAGCGGGAGCAAGCTCCCTCGCCACAGTCATCAGTGCATCAAGGCTTGGACGACAAGTCCGCCATCCCCTTGAGCAACTCGATCGGCAGCGGAAAGACGATGGTCGAACTCTTGTCCCCGGCGATCGAACTCAGCGTCTGCATGTAACGCAGTTGCATGGCCCCCGGCTGACGGCCGAGCATTTCAGCCGCCTGCATGAGTTTTTCCGAGGCCTGCAATTCGCCTTCAGCGTGGATCACCTTGGCCCGACGTTCCCGCTCGGCCTCGGCCTGCTTGGCGATGGCGCGAATCATCGAT
This sequence comes from Pseudomonas sp. NPDC086112, assembly GCF_044746425.1. Lineage (NCBI taxonomy): Bacteria > Pseudomonadati > Pseudomonadota > Gammaproteobacteria > Pseudomonadales > Pseudomonadaceae > Pseudomonas > Pseudomonas sp. NPDC086112. Next base: position 67,922 of record NZ_JBIVCD010000004.1, read on the forward strand.
TCGTTGAGGTCCACGTGCTTGATCTCGACGTTGGCCACCTTGATGCCCCAGGCATCGGTCTGCGCGTCGAGCACTTGCTGGATGTCGACGTTCAGCCGTTCCCGTTCGGCCAGCAATTCATCGAGTTCATGTTTACCGAGCACCGCCCGCAACGTGGTCTGCGCCAGTTGGCTGGTGGCCATGAGAAAGTCTTCGACCTGAATGATCGCCCTTTGCGGATCGAGCACGCGGAAATACAGCACCGCATTGACCTTGACCGAGACGTTGTCCCGGGTGATGACGTCTTGCGGCGGTACGTCGAGCACCACGGTACGCAGGTCGACACGAACCATTTGCTGAACCACCGGAATCAGCAGGATCAGGCCAGGGCCCTTGACCTGCCAGAAGCGTCCGAGCTGGAACACCACGCCGCGTTCGTATTCGCGCAGGATGCGGAAGGTCGACCCCGCCAGTGCAATCAGCAGTAACAGCAGCGCGGCAAAACCCAGTTGCAGACCCATGACTATTCTCCGCCATCATTGTTCATACGGGCGCCGCGTCAGCCGCGACCACTTCCAGCAGTAGACCCTTGCGTGCCACTACCCGGACCTGTTGACCCGGTTGCAGCGGTGTTTCGCTCATTGCCTGCCATTGCTCGCCTTGCAGGTGCACCCAGCCGATATAAGCGTTACCGGCCTGCAACGACGTTATCGGCGTCACGGCGCCCAGTATTTCGGCGTCACCGCTGACGTTGCGGCGCGGTCGGGTTTTCAAGGCGCGGATCACCAGGAAAATCAGTAGCAGTGCGCTGATCAGTCCCAAGCCGATCATCAACGGAACAGGCACTTCGGCGTTAGTCAGAATCACCGCCCCAATCACGAACATCACAAGGCCGCCCAGGCCGACCACGCCGTAATTGGGCAAGGCCGCCTCGGCGATCAGAAACGCAATGCCGAAGGTGATCAACCAGAGCCCGAGGGGATCGGGAACCAGCACCACGAGAGTGTCCGCCGCGAAAACCGGTCCGCTCAGGGCCAGCAACAGCGCAATTGCACAGCAACGCATGTTCACTTGACCCTCCGGGAGAGTCATCCGTCCGCGAGCCGTTCAGGGCTCTGTATACAAGTCTAGTTGACCCTGCATTGGTATGAATTTTGACCAGTGTCGACAGCGTCCGACGGGCGGATTTCCCGCCGGATCCCACCAGCGGGCCTAGACTTTTAAGGGAGGCAAAAGTTAACCATCGTCCGCGATTCGTTGCTGCGGACACCGAGGTGCATCATGCGTATGGCAAAAACCGTGCAGAACAGCCTGGACAAGGCCCACTGCGAATATGACATCGTTTCCCACCCGCACTCGGCCAGCAGCCTTGAAACGGCTCGGCTCGCGGGTATCCCTGCCGAACGGGTCGCCAAATCGGTGATCCTCGACGACCGCCACGGGCATTACTTGATGGCCGTGCTGCCTGCCAGCCGTCACCTGGACCTGAGCAAAGTCCGTGGCAGCAGCGAATGGCAAGTCACCCGTGAAAGCAACCTGCCGCACCTGTTCGACGATTGCGAACGCGGCGCCGTGCCTGCACTGGGTGAATCCTACGGGATGGACATGGTCATCGACCCACAGCTGACCCGGCAGAAAGATATTTACCTGGAAGCCGGCAACCACAACAACCTGGTACACATGAGCGTGCCGGAATTTCTGAAAATGGTGCCGCATGCCGAGGTGTGCGAGTTGAGTCTTTCGGCATAACAGTCGCCCCGACTGACGTCATCGCGGGCAAGCCTCGCTCCTACAGGACTTGCGAAAACCCTGTGGGAGCGGGCTTGCCCGCGAATAGCCGCACCCCGGTCACCCATCCAATAAGCGATCACGAAGGAGCCCGACATGGAATCCCCAACCCACAGCCTCCCATCCCTGTTCAAACAACTCGGCCTGCCGGATGACGCCGAAAGCATCGATAAATTCATCGCTACCCATTCACCGCTCAAGCCCGAACTGCACCTGGCGGACGCGTTCTTCTGGAGCGAGAGCCAGGCAGAGTTGCTGCGTGAGGAGATTCTGGATGATGCGGATTGGGCGGAGGTGGTGGATCAGCTGGATGTGCTGTTGAGGAAGGGGCGGGGGGTGTAACAATCATCTTTCTGGTGGCCACTGTCGGGACGTGTGCGCTAGAGCGAGTATCCAGATCGCGTCTGGCCCCAGTTCATAAACGACACGATAGCTCTGATGTGGAATTAACTCGCGGGTACCTGCAATGATTCCGCCAGGGCCGCTTTCTGGGTATTGGGCAATGCGGGATATCGCGTCCTTGAAGCGGTTGTCCATGTCGATGGCGGCTTGCGGGTTGACGGCATGCAGGTAATCCCAAATGTCTGCACGATCCTGTGCTGCTGTTGGCGTCCAGATTATTTTCATTCTTGTATGGTTGCTCGCACTCGCCTGGCAGTGAATTCTGCTTCAACTTCTTCATTGGTCAGGCCATCCCCAGCGCGCATGGACACTCGGGCCTTATCGACCTTACGTTGCAGGAACGCTTCGTACTCGCGCGATTCTCGTTGGGTTTGAACGAATTGACGCATCATTTCCCTGACGATTTGAGAGGCAGGACGATGAGAAGCTTCTGCTTCGGCCATGAACTGTTCACGCAATTCGGGTTCGAGTTTCATCGTAAAAACGGCTTGTTTTGACATGTCCAAGTCCTCGGAATATGTACTGACGAAGTATATACATCTTCACTACATTCTGTGGGTCAAGCTTGTACACGTCACGACAGACGGACGTTCCTTGCATTGCGGCCGGGAAAGCGGACGAACGCAAGGGTTACACCCCGGCAAACCCTGAGGCCGTTGCTATGCTTTGACTTGATGGGGGCGCGTGGCGAACCCGTCGAGCAAGGCTTGCGTTGATCATGGGGATCTAATAATGAAAAACCCTTACGCTCCCGGCTTCTGGTGCGCCATTGCGGCATTGGTTTTGCTGTCGGCCACCTATTTCTACGGCGTCATGCTGGCCCACCAGCTCGACACGGCGCTGATATTCCTCGACAGCGCAGCGGCGTTGATCGCCGTGATGGCTATCGTGGTGGTCGCCTGGGCTTCATTACAGAACCAGCGCATCAAGAAGCGACAACTTGAACAAGGCAAGACCCTGGTGCTGATCTGGGACACCAAGGTGGCTTTGCGTCGCGTCGAAACGGTGTTCGACCGGTATTTCTGGGGCAGTTACTGGCAACCGGGGCGCACGTTCCAGGAAGTCATGGGCGAACTCACCGGCACGCCGTTGGAAAAAAGCCTCGAAACCTTGAAAAAACAATGCCTGGCGCTGGACAAGCAAGTGGCCGATGAAGGGTGGCACTGGCTCAACAATGCGCGAGAGCTGTCCGATGTCGCCAACGCCATGGCCCGTGAACGCTATCAGCTGGATTTCTGCGACCCGCGCGCGGAAGTGACCGGCGGGGCGGTGATCAATCGGGATTTTGAAGTGCTGGTGTATACGTGGACTGCTCGGCTCAAGAGCTTTGATCATCAGCTTGATGAGATTGAGGTTCAGTATTCCTGAATTGAGGTTGGCTGGACTGATGCCTTCGCGGGCAAGCCTCGCTCCTACAGGATTTGTGTCGTGCGCAAATTTCGCAAATGACACAAATCCTGTAGGAGCGAGGCTTGCCCGCGAAGGCGATCGAATGACCGCCGAAACTCTCAACCCTTGCCAGTTGTCCACAAGCAGCAATATCCCATAGACACTCTTTCACCTTTAATCATTGGGCCGCTTTGCGGCGCAAATGCTAATCTCCATCCCACTTTCAGCGCAGTCGTGACCGCGACCCGCCATGGGTTCAGGGAAGACGACCACACTTTCAACAACGGACATTGAACGGATACTTCATGAATAAATCAGCAGGCGTGCTTCTAGGAATTGTCGTGGCCATCGGTGCAATCAGCGCTGGCGGTGCGTGGTACACCGGCAGCAAACTCGATGGAGTGCTGAATACCTCGATCACCGACGCCAACAAAGAGCTGCAAGTCGCGCTGGCTGGTTCCAACGGCACGGCGTCGCTGGAACTGGTGTCGCTGGATCGCCATGTGTTCAGCAGCACTGCGCACTACCGCCTCAAGGGTGAGGGCGAGATGTTTGGTGAAGCACCGGTCGAGTTGCTGTTCGTCGACCGCATCGAACACGGTCCGCTGCCGTTCTCGCGCCTGGTGTCGCTGAAGTGGTTGCCGGTCCTGGCGACCAGTCACTACGAGCTGGAAAAGACCCCGCTGACCGAAAAGTGGTTCGCTGCCGCCAAGGACAAATCCCCGGTCAAAGGCGTGGTTAACATCGGCTACGACAATTCCACCAAGGGCACCCTGGAGTTTCTGCCGCTGGAAACCGCACTGGATGACAAATCCAATCTGACCTTTTCCGGTATGAAACTCGATGTAGCCGCCAGTGCTCAGGCGCAAAAGGTCAAGGCAGACGGTTATATGGACAGCCTGAAGCTGACCACTGTGGCTGAAGATCAGACCCCGGTGCAGGTCGAGCTCAACGGCTTGACCGTGGCCAGTAACCTGAACAAAAGCACGTACGGCTATTACACCGGCGAAAACACCGTCGAGCTGACCCACAGCAAGACCACCTTCGGGGCCAAGCAGTCGGTACTCGGCGTCAAGAACTTTGAAATGAAGAACCAGACCGAGGAATCGGGCACCAACGCTTCGGGGCGTGCCGATTACAAGGTCGGTGAAGTGTCCTTGAACGGCAAGGTTATCGGTTCTGCGCAGATGGCCATGAGCCTGAAAAACCTCGACATCCCGTCAACGATGTCGCTGATGCAGATCTACCAGACCAAACTGCAACCCTACGAAAGGGCCGCCGCTGAAGCCGCTGCCGCCGGTGAACCGGCGCCGCAGCTGAACCTGACCCCGGCCGAAGAGGCACAGGTCAAGACCGGCCTGGAGAAACTGCTGGCCGCAGGTCCCCAGGTGGCTCTGGAAAACCTCTCGTTCAACACCACCAACGGCGAAAGCCGCGCCAACCTGGTGCTGGACCTGACCAAACCGCAGTCCATGGACTTGCCGCCAGACCAGTTGGTCAAGCAGTTGATCGCGCTGCTGGACTTCAACCTCTTGGTGTCCAAGCCAATGCTGGTTGACGTGCTCACCGTGCAATCGCAAATCGACGGCCAGACCGATGCCAAGCTCATTGCCGATCAGGCGAGCGCAACCGCCGACATGTTCAGCAGCATGGCGGTGGGCACGCAACTGGCGAAAGTGGACGGTAACAACGTCGTCACCAAGCTGCACTACGCCAACAATCAGGTGGACTTCAACGGCCAGAAAATGACCCTCGAAGAATTTGTCGGCTTCGTGATGAGCAAACTTGGCGGCACGGGAGACGTCAGCATCCAGTAAAACTACAGGCCTCACCGCAACGCCCGGCCTCTGCATTACGCAGACGCCGGGCGTTTTGCTGTCTGGGGTTTGGAAACGGGGAGAGGGGAAGGAGGTTCCAATGCCAGTCTCGAGCGCAGGCCCCTGTGGGAGCGGGCTTGCTCGCGAAGGCGTCGTGTCAGTCAATATCAATGTCTACTGACAGACCGGCTTCGCGAGCAAGCCCGCTCCCATAGGTTCCGTACCTTGGCTGACTGGGCATTGGAGAAGGCCTGAACATCACGAATCTGAACAATTATTGTGCTCTGAATAGTTGACTTCGCTTGCATGCAAAATTGCGTCGATAAAGCCTGGCCGGGTCTTTCGATCCGGCTTTCCGCTACGAATGGGCAAGGGGACATTGCGACCCGGCTGGCCATGTAAGGATGCTGACGAATGCCGTGTATTGCTGGTCCCTTTATTCATCGTGGTTTACGCCCCCTGTTTCGCGTTGCGCTGTGCGGCCAGTTGTTGTGGCCGATGCAGGCGTTCGCCGACACCCCCTACGACCAAATGGTTCGCGATGCACGGGCCGGCAACTACACGCCTGCGCTGACGGTATTGCGTCAGGTGCCAGTCAACCAGGCCACCACCGGTCAGATCAGCGATCACTTGCAGATCGCCAGCTGGGCCGGTCTGGACGCCGAAGTGGTTCAGGTCTATGAAACCCAGGGGCACAATCGGGCGTTGCCGGTTCAGGCCCTGACCGCTACTGCGCGTGCCTATCGCAACCTCAAGCGCTGGGACTCGGCGACCCAGGTGTACAACAAGGCCTTGGCCCTTGAACCGCAAAATCCCGACCTGCAGCTGGGATTGGCGATGACCCAGGCCGACGCCGGTAAGCCTGACGAGGCGGTTGCCCGCGCCAGGGCGCTGGTGGCGGCGAAACCGGATGACCCTTCCCGCCGCTTGGCCCTGGCTTACGCCTTGACCCGCGCCGGTGCCACCTACGACGCGTTGTTTGAATACGATCAGGCCTTCGTCCGCGCCGGCAGCAAGCCCGACGTCGCTCGGGAATACGTGATTGCCCTGCAACGCGCCCGCCTGCCGGAACCGGCCTTGCGCCTGGCGCGTCAGCGGCCGGGATTGCTGGATCCGGTCACGCTGCGACGTCTTGAAGGTGACTTGGCCGCAGAACGCGTGCGGCTGGCCGAGCTGGCCACCCGCAGCGAAAAAGAACGTTATCTGATCGCTGATCGGGCTCTGGCCGATTACGACCAGTTGTTGATGACCTGGACGCCGGATCCTCAGGCCCACGATGACGTCATCCGCTGGCGAATCGATCGCATGGGCGCCCTCAAAGCCCGCGCGCGCACCGCTGATGTGATCGCCGAATACCAGAAATTGCTCGCCGAAGGTGTGAAGATTCCGACCTATGCCTTGCGTTGGGTGGCGTCGTCTTATCTGGACCAGCGTCAACCAGAAATCGCCACCGATTTGTATCGTCAGGTGCTGGTGGCGCCGGATGCCGATGTCGGCGACCGTCTGGAAGACAGTACCGCGCTCTATTACGCCTTGCTCGAAAGCGATAAGGCCGATGAAGCACGTCAGGTCGCTGAAGACTTGGCCAAGACCCAGAAGCCACGGGTCGAGCTCAAGGGCTTGCCGGTGGGCAATCCCAACGATGAATGGATGGACGCGCAGCAACTCGCTGCCCAGGCCGGCACCTACGGCGCTGATCTACCGTCGGGCGAGCAGCGTTTGCAGACGCTGGTGGATCAGGCCCCGGGCAACCTCGGCCTGCGTCTGGCCCAGGCCGACTTGTACCTGGCCCGGGACTGGCCACGGCGCGCCGAGAATCAGCTCAAGGAAACCGAGAGCATGGCGCCGCGGGACATCGGCCTGGAAGTTGCGCAAGGTCACACCGCCATGGATCTGCAGGAATGGCGGCAGATGGATGTGCTGACCGACGATGTGGTCGCGCGTTTTCCGGACAACCGTCAGGTTCAGCGTTTGCAGCGCCAACGTGCGGTCCATGACATGGCCGAGCTGCGGGTGGAGGCCTATGGCGGCAAGAGTTATGGCGGGGGCAACGACGCCGCCGGGGCGGTCAACGGCAGTCGCGATTTCGGCATCGAAGCCACGCTGTACAGCCCCCCCATCGATGAAGACTGGCGCGTGTTCGCCGGTGCCGGTTACGCCACCGGCGACTTCCAGGAAGGCACCGGCCACCATCGTTTTCAGCGCGTCGGGCTAGAACGCCGGACTCGCGATATGACCCTGGAGGCGGAAGTCTCCAACCATTCCTATGGCTTCGGTGACAAACAGGGTGCGCGCCTGGCGATTGCCAGAGACATTGACGATCACTGGCAGTACGGCGGCAGCCTCGAATACCTGTCGGCGCAAACGCCGTTGCGGGCCTTGAACAGCGACATCACCGCCAACGGCGGCAGCGGTTTCATCCGTTGGCGCGCCAATGAGAGCCGCGAGTGGAGGCTGGCGGTCAGCCCTTCGCACTTCAGCGACGGCAACAACCGTGTCGAAGCCTTGCTCACCGGTCGCGAGGGTGTTTACCGCGCGCCGGGGTTGCAGGTCGACCTCGGCCTGGAGGTCGGCACCAGCCGTAACTCCAAGTCCGACGACGTGCCGTATTTCAACCCCAAATCCGACTTCAGCGTGCTGCCGACGGTGAACGTCAATCACGTGCTCTACCACCGCTACGAAACCTCCTGGAGCCAGCAGTTCCAGGCCGGCGCGGGCACCTATAGCCAGCGCGATCACGGGACCGGCGGCGTCGGCCTGTTGGGTTACGGCCAGCGCTACAGCTGGAACGACGTATTCGAGGTGGGCGGCCTGCTGAGCGTGATCAACCGGCCTTATGACGGCGACCGCGAAACCGATCTGCGCCTGCTCGTCGACCTCACTTACCGCTTCTAGAAGAGTTTGAAGATGCCTTTTATTTCGCGTTTCATCCTTTTGCTGGGAGCGCTGTTGATCAGCGCCTGCGCCCAGCAAGCCCCGGCCTTCGCACCGCCGTCCGAACGCCCGGTGTCGGCCAATGAAAAGCCGTGGCCGAAAAACCATGTACTCGGAATCGCTTACCACGATGTCGAAGACCGTGACCCCGATCAGGCGGTGGTGGCCGTGCGCACCGAGCGTCTGCTCGAGCAACTGGCGTGGCTGCGGGAGAACAACTACAAACCGGTCACCGTCGACCAGATCATGGCTGCTCGCAACGGCGGCCCCGAGCTGCCGCCACGGGCGATCATGCTGAGTTTCGACGATGGCTATTCGAGCTTCTACACCCGCGTGTTGCCGGTGCTGCGCGCCTATAACTGGCCCGCCTTGCTGGCGCCGGTCGGGGTGTGGATCGATACGCCGCTGAACCAGCCGGTGGATTTCGCCGGTACACCGCGCAAGCGTTCGGACTTCCTGACCTGGGAGCAGATCCGCGAGATTTCCCGATCCGGCCTGGTGGAAATCGCCGCCCACACCGACGCCAGCCACAAAGGCGTGTTGGCCAACCCGCAAGGCAACCTGCAACCGGCGGCCGCGACCCGGCACTATGACGCGGCTACCGGTCGCTATGAAACCGAAGCCCAATTCCAGGCCCGGATGCGCGCCGATGTGGCGGCCATCTCGGAGAAGATCCGCAAGGTCACCGGTTACAAACCGCGTGTCTGGGTCTGGCCCTATGGCGCGGCGGACGGCACTTCGCTGCAAGTGGTCAACGAGCAGGGTTATCAGATGGCCCTGACGCTGGAAGATGGCCTCGATGCCCTCGACAACCTGATGAGCAGCCCGCGCTTTTTGGTGGCCTCGGACCCGGATGGCGAGCACTTCGCCAACAGCATCGTCTCGGTGCAGACCGAATCGCCGATGCGCGTGGTGCATGTGGACCTGGACAACGTCTACGATCCAGACCCGGCCCAACAGGAAATCAACCTCGGCAAATTGATCCAGCGCATGGCCGACATGGGCGCCAACACGGTGTTCCTGCAAGCCTTCGCCGACCCTGCGGGCGATGGCCTGGTGCACTCGCTGTACTTTCCTAACCGGCACTTGCCGATGCGCGCCGATATCTTCGATCGCGTGGCCTGGCAGTTGCGCACTCGGGCTCAGGTCAAAGTCTATGCCTGGATGCCGGTGCTGAGTTTTGCCCTGGATTCGAAGCTGCCACGGGTCACTCGTTGGGACCCAAAAACCGGCGTCACCTCGGTCGATCCGGACCAGTACAAGCGCTTGTCGCCATTCGATCCGAACGTGCGGCGCATCATCGGTGAAATCTACGAAGACATGGCGCGCCTGACCTCGGTCGACGGCATCCTCTATCACGATGACGCGGTGTTGTCGGACTTCGAAGACGCCGGCCCCGAAGCCCTGAAAGTCTATGCCGCCAACGGTCTGCCGGGTTCGATTGCCGCCCTGCGCGCCGATCCGGCCACCCTGCAACGCTGGACGCGGTTCAAGAGCCGCTACCTGATCGATTTCACTCACGAACTGACCGCCAAGGTTCGCGCCATTCGTGGCCCGCAAGTGCAGACAGCGCGCAATATTTTCGCCGAGCCAATGCTCAACCCCGAGAGCGAAGCCTGGTTCGCGCAGAACCTCGACGACTTCCTGGGCGCCTACGACTGGACGGCGCCGATGGCCATGCCACTCATGGAAAAACAGAGCCGCCAACAATCCGGCCCTTGGCTCGAAACGCTGGTGGCAACGGTGAAATCGCGCCCCGGCGCACTCGAGCGCACGGTGTTCGAATTGCAGGCCCGTGACTGGACGAAAAAAACCGACGCCGACATCGACGGCGAACAGTTGGCTGAGTGGATGGGCCGCCTCAAGCGTCAGGGCGCCACCAGTTTTGGCTACTACCCGGACAACTTCCTCGAGAACCAGCCGGAGCTGAAAACCGTGCGGCCCGCGCTCTCCAACAAGTGGAATCCATAACATGCTGGACAGACTTTTAGCCCTGCTGGTTCTGGCGATCGTCCTTGGGGTTCCCCTCGGGCTGATCTTTCTGCTCACCGGGCAATTCCTGATGGACTTCGTGTTCTTTTATCCACTGTTCATGTCGGGGTTGTGGATCGCCGGCGGCCTGTATTTCTGGCTGCACTGGGAGCGGCACTGGCCGTGGCAGGACGATACGTTGCCGCCAGCGCTGGCCGGCGAACCGCTGATCTCGATCCTGATCCCTTGCTACAACGAAGGCGACAACGCGGCCGATACCATCCACGCGGCACTGGCCCAGCATTACCCGAACATCGAAGTGATTGCGATCAACGACGGCTCCAAGGACAACACCGCCGCGGTGCTCGATGCACTGGCGGCGCAGGATCCGCGTCTGCGGGTGCTGCACCTGGCGGAGAACCAGGGCAAGGCCGTGGCCCTGCGCATGGGCGCCATTGCGGCGCGCAGCGAGTATCTGGTGTGCATCGACGGCGACGCATTGCTGGCGCCGAACACCGCGGCGTATCTGGTGGCGCCGATGCTCGATAACGCGCGCCTCGGCGCCGTCACCGGCAACCCGCGAATCCGCACCCGTTCGACCTTGATCGGCCGCGTGCAGGTCGGCGAGTTCTCGTCGATCATCGGCCTGATCAAGCGCACCCAACGGGTGTTCGGGCGGATCTTTACCGTCTCCGGGGTGATCGTCGCCTTCCGTCGCACGGCGCTGAACCGGGTCGGCTACTGGAGCCCGGACATGATCACCGAAGACATCGACATCAGTTGGAAGCTGCAACTGGATCACTGGAGCATTTTCTATGAGCCCCGCGCGTTGTGCTGGATCCTCATGCCGGAAACCCTCGGCGGCCTGTGGAAACAGCGTCTGCGTTGGGCCCAGGGCGGCGCCGAGGTGCTGTTCAAAAACATCCGTGGCATCTGGCAATACCGCCATCGTTACCTCTGGCCGCTGCTGTTCGAATACTGCCTGTCCACCGGCTGGGCCTTCACCTTTCTGCTGTCGGTGATTTTCTGGGGTGTCGGCAAATTCATCGAGATGCCGCCCGCCATTGCCGTCGATCACCTGCTGCCACCGGCGTTTACCGGGCTGCTGCTGGCGGTGGTCTGCCTGGTGCAATTCGCCGTCAGCATCCTGATCGATCGCCGTTACGAAAAGGGCCTCGGCAAGACCATGTTCTGGGTGGTCTGGTATCCGCTGGTGTTCTGGTTCATCAGCCTGCTTACCACCCTGGTCAGCTTCCCGAAAGTGCTGTTCGGTCAACATCAGAAGCGCGCGCGTTGGGTCAGTCCGGACCGGGGCATCAAGCCGCTGAATGACGATGAAGAGGAAGTCATCAAATGAAAATCATCAGAACCCGGCAGCGGCCCTTTCTGGTCGTGATCGATGTCTTCTTAACCGTGCTGGCCTGGATCGGTCTGCTGTATTTACTGGTGCGGGGGTTGTGGCCGTTGATCGATACCCATGACGGCCCGCGCATCGATGCGTCGTTTTTCGACGCCCTCGGCACGTTGCAGATTTACCTGTGGGTGGCGTTGTTGAACGCGGTGATCCTGATCACATGGGCGCGTTATCAACAGCGCAAAAGCAAGAGCTTCGCCCAGCGCCGTTTGCCGGCGCCGGTGGTGGATGATCAGGGGCTCAGCAAAAGCTTCAAGCTGACCGGCGACCGATTGGCGAAACTGCGCACGCCGGGTTCGATGACCATTCATAACGATCAGGATGGCGATGTCAGCCACGTCGTTACGCACTTCATCCCGGTCGCCCCGGCTGACCTACCGTCGCCTTTGGCGCCGCTGGAGCATCCGCTGGTAATCCGCCTGCCAGCCGAAGATGACGATAACCGCGAGCCAATGAGCCGGGTCTAGCTTGCATTCCCCTGTGGCGAGGGAGCTTGCTCCCGTTTGAGTGCGTAGCGCTCACAAGATCTTTGGTAGATCAGAGATTTTGCGTCTGCTGCGCAGACGAACGGGAGCAAGCTCCCTCGCCACAGGTTTGCGCCTCGCCATAGAGTTTTACGGTGGTCGGCGGGGGAAAACAGCCGTCAATTTATGTCCCTGATCAGCCGCCAGGCCTCATCCACCGACAGCGGCTGCTTCATCCGTTCAGCAAGCATCGCCATCGCCCGCTCTTCATCGCAGGCAACGGCCGCCGCCACCACGCCGTTTTTGCCGAACAGGCCGATAAACGGTGGATGGTCAGGGTCACCCTTGAACTCGACCTCGTCCCAAGCCTGGGCGTGACCGAGGTAGTCGTAGTTTTTGCCGAAGTGCCAGGTCCAGAAATACGGTACATCGAGGTAGCGCTCATCGCCGCCGAGCATATTCGCCGCCGCAATCCGCGCCTGTTGCTGGGCCAGGCGCCAGTGCTCGATCCGTTGGGGCTGGCCGTTGAGCGGGAAGGTCGCAATGTCACCGACGGCCCAGAGCCCGTCGGTCACACGCATCCCGCCGTCGACCTTCAACGACAGATCCTTTTCTTTGGGTAAATCGGCAAACGGGGTCGTTGCCGGGGTGACGCCAATGCCGACAAGCACCAGGTCCGCGGGCAAGCGCTGTCCGTTGTCCAGCAGCACTGCTTCGACTTTGCCTGCGCCTTCGATCCGGGCCGCTTCGCCATCGGTATGAAACACCACACCGTTGGCCTCGTGCAGGGCACGAATCGCTTTGCCGACGGCATCGCCGAAGTGTGCCTCGAACGGGATGGCATGGCGGGCCAGGACGGTGACCTCCAGGCCGTACTGACGCAGGGAAGAGGCGGACTCCAGAGCAATGAAACTGTCGCCAACGATCACTGCCCGCTGACCGGGTTTTGCGACTGAAAGAATCCGCTGCGCCTGCGCCTTTGAGCGCAGCACGAATACCTGCGGCAGATCGGCGCCAGGCAGCGACAGTGTTTTGGGTATGCCGCCGGTGGCAATCACGGCGGCGTCATAGCTCAACGATTGACCATCGGCCAGGCGCAGAGTCCGGTTCTCTGCATCCAGGCCCATCACATCGCTGTTTATCTGTTCAATGCGTTGTTCTTGATAAAAATTTTCATCCCGCAGAGGTGGCACTTCGTCCGGCGGCATCTCGCCTGCAATCACGAATTTGCTCAACACCGTACGGTCGTAGCCGGCCTCGGGCTCGCGGTCGATCAGCACCACCCGGCCGCCGAAACCTTTCTCCCGCAGCGCCGCCGCACAAGCCGTACCTGAGGCACCGGCACCGATGATCACAAAGGTTCGCTTGTCGTCCGCCGGTGGGGTGCTCGCGGTGGGCATCGGCTGGTCATCGACCCAGACATCATCGTCGCGGATTTCAAGCGGGTAGCGTCGCAGACTGTCCAGGGACGGTGGCTCGCATAACGCGCCGTCTTCGAGCCGGTACGCTGCCTTGTGCCACGGGCAGATCAGCCGCCCCTCACACAGCGCACCTTTGGCCAAGGGAGCCCCGGCGTGGGGACATTTGCCCTGATAGGCGCGCAATTGATCGCCGAGCCGCAGCAAGACGATTTTCGTCTTATCGATCCGGACTTCAAGGCCACGGTCTTGGGGGACATCGGCGAAACGGGCGACGCGATGCAGGGCCATGATCGATCTCCTGGCAAGTGTTTCACTTAGGAGTTTGGCGCTTATTCCCAGGTTCAGCCAAATCCTGCTGCCAGCGCACGAACGGTCCGGCTATAGTTTGCCAGCCGACGACGGCCTCACCCGCACAAGGTGCTCCGGTATGACCCGATTGACCTTTTTGAACCCTTGGCTGGCGGCCGTTGCAGTCGCCCTTTGCGTGCAGTTTCCGGCGCAGGCCCAGGAGCGTTTCACCCTCAGCATTCCCGGTGTTTCGGACAATCGTCTGTTCACGTCGGCGGCGGCCAGCGATGCCAGCGGTTGCGGCGGCAAGAACCAGTCCCCGGCCCTGAGCTGGAACGCCGGCCCCCCGGGCACCCTCAGCTACGCCATCGTCATGCACGACCCGGACGGTCAGAAAGGCCTGGGTGTTGATCACTGGATTCATTACGGGATCAAGGCCGCGACACGTCAGATCCCGGCCGGTGTCGGTGCCAAATCCGCCCTCGAAGGCGTGGGCGGCAGCAACAGCAAAGGCACCACCGGTTACATCGGCCCTTGCCCGCCCATTGGCGACAGTTCCCATCACTACATCATCCAGCTTTACGCCCTGGACCTGGCGCCAGACGCCTTGCCTGCCGGCCTGACCCGCGCGCAGCTGATGGAACAAATCAAAGGCCATGTGCTGAAAAACAGCAGCGTGGTGCGGCGTTATCACCGCTGAAGATTTTTTCCGGCGATTAACCCGAACCTGCCGGGCTGTCCGTCTCAGAGGATGAATGAGTCAATTTCCTCCTGAGGTCAGCCCCCATGTCCCTCCCTCTGCACTACCTCCGCCCGGCCGCCCAGGGTTTCGCCGCCGGGTTGTTGCTGGCTGTTGCCGGTTGCGGCGCTTCATCCACGCCAGACTCTGAGACGAACAGCCCGGCAGCGGTTGCGCCACCGATTCAAGAGGCGCTGAAAACTGAAGCGTTGGTGCGTAGCGAGGCGGTCATGGCGGACACCGCGATGGCCAAGCGCAGCGCGCGACCGGCACCGTCGGTCGCTTTCGCACCAATGCCGGCCGGCGAGGCTTATCCACAGGGCTATCGGGATGAGCAGCGGGAGCAATATCAGGCGCTGGCCGATAACCCGATCCACAGCGTGGCCGAAGCACCGGTCTCGACCTTCAGTGCCGATGTCGACACCGGCGCCTACGCCAACGTCCGGCGCTTGCTCAATCAGGGGCGCTTGCCTCCCGAAGGGGCGGTGCGCCTGGAAGAAATGGTCAATTACTTCCCCTACGACTACGCCTTGCCCACCGATGGCTCGCCGTTCGGCGTGACCACCGAGCTGGCACCGTCGCCGTGGAACCCGCATACCCAGTTGCTGCGCATCGGCATCAAGGCATCCGATCGCGCGGTGGCGGAACTGGCCCCGGCGAACCTGGTGTTTCTGGTGGACGTGTCCGGCTCCATGGATCGCCGCGAAGGTTTGCCGCTGGTCAAAAGCACCCTGAAATTGCTGGTCGATCAACTGCGCGAGCAGGACAGGGTTTCACTGGTGGTGTATGCCGGAGAATCTCGCGTGGTGCTGGAGCCGACTTCCGGACGGGAAAAAGCGAAAATTCGTACCGCCATCGATCAATTGACTGCGGGCGGCTCGACCGCCGGCGCGTCGGGTATCGAACTGGCTTATCAAATGGCGCAACAGGCGTTTATCCCCAAAGGCATCAACCGCATCCTGCTGGCCACCGATGGTGACTTCAACGTTGGCATCAGCGACTTCGACAGCCTCAAGCAAATGGCTGTGGATAAACGCAAGACCGGCGTGTCTCTGACCACCCTGGGTTTTGGTGTGGATAACTACAATGAACACCTGATGGAACAACTGGCCGACGCTGGCGACGGTAACTACGCCTACATCGACAACCTGCGCGAGGCGCGCAAAGTGCTGGTGGATCAGCTCGGTTCGACTTTGGCGGTGGTGGCGAAGAACGTGAAACTGCAGGTGGAGTTCAACCCGGCCCAGGTCAGCGAATATCGGCTGTTGGGTTATGAGAATCGCGCCTTGAAACGCGAGGATTTCAGCAACGACAAAATCGATGCCGGAGAAATCGGCGCAGGACATACGGTGACCGCGTTGTATGAAATTGTCCCCAAGGGCGAGAAGGGCTGGCTGGAACCGCTGCGCTATGGCAATCCTGCGGCCGATGTTTCCGCAAAAACCGGGGAAATGGCGATGTTGCGAGTGCGTTATCAGTTGCCGGAAGGTGGGAACAGTCGCTTGATCGAGCGGCCAATACTGAAGGGGGAGGCCGGCAAACTCTCGGCCGCCAGCGATGACCTGCGCTTTGCCGCCGCTGTCGCTGCGTTTTCCCAGCAGCTCAAGGACGGGCGCTATACCGGCGATTTCAGCCTGAAAGACACCGAAGCCCTGGCCCGTGGCGCACGAGGTGACGATCAGTTCGGCCTGCGCGGTGAGTTCGTGCAGTTGGTGGAGTTGGCGCAGAGCCTACGAACCCCGACCGCCTCGAATCAACAGCCCAACGACAACCGGATAGAGTGAAAGAGGCCAGCACTGACATGTCCGATCCTGAAATCAGCTCAACCGCCAGCAGCGATGAATCGCTGCTGGCGCGTTATCGCTCGGGCGACGGGCCGGCGTTCGAAGTTTTGTACGCCCGCCACCGTCAGGGCCTTTATCGATTCCTCCTCGGCCTCAGCGGCAAGCCCGAACTGGCCGAAGAGGTGTACCAGGAAACCTGGCTGAGCCTGATCCGCAGCACCAGTCAGCCACAAGGTCGGGCGAACTTTCGTACCTGGCTCTACCAGATTGCCCGCAACCGACTGATCGATCACTGGCGCAAACACGGAATCCACAACCCCTTGCACGACAGCTATGACGAGCAAACCCATGCACTGATCGATGACGCGGCCGACCCCGAACAACTGCTGAGCCTGAGCCGCGACGGTCAACGCCTCGAAGCCGCCCTGCAAACCTTGCCCGCCGACCAGCGCGAAGTGTTCCTGCTGCGCGCCCACGGCGACCTCGACCTGCCGCAGATCGCCATCCTCACCGAAATCCCGCTGGAAACCGTTAAAAGCCGCTTGCGCTACGCCCAGCAAAAACTGCGTCGGCTGCTGGCCGAGGAGGTACTGACATGACTGACGCCCGACAAACACCGCCATCGCCCGACGATGAAGTGCTCAAGCATTTTCGCGATCACAGCAGCGGCGAACCACCGGCGCATCTCGACGCCTTCATCCTCGCAACGGCCCATCGCGAAGCCCCAACACCGAAGCCGAACCTGTGGCAGCGCTGGCTCCGCGCTTGCCAGCAACCCCGTTGGCAGGTTGCATTCGCCAGCCTCGTCGGCGTCGCATTGATGCTGGCGCTGGTACAGCGCCCGTCGGAACAACTGCCGAGTTACGACTTCGCGCCTGCGCCCAAAGCCTCCGCACCGCTCTCCAAACAGGAAGCCGCTGAAACGAATGAACCTGCTGCTCGCGCCCAGGCTGCGCCCGCCGGAGCAATGTCCGCGCCCGCACCGGCTGCGCCCATGGCGGAGTTCTCGGCACCGTTGCAGCGCGAGTCGATCAACAGCGAAATGGCTGACGAAGCAAAAATCAGCAAACGCTTAGCCGCGCCGGCCAAGTCACTGGATGATCAATTACGTGAAGTGATACGCCTGCAAGAGATCGGTCAGACACAAGCCGCCGAGGCGCTGATGGCGACATTGCACAAGCGCTTCCCCAAGGAAAACCTCACGGCCCGACTCAAGGATTTGCAGAAAAAATGAGGTGAACAGCGGTCGGCAAATTTGGCATCGACACCCGAAAGCGCGCACTATCAGCCCATAGCCGATGCGTTGGAGGATGCCGTGGCACAAAAAATCGACCGCATCGCCCAAATGCTCAACTGCCCGGTGAAGGGTGAGGAATTACGGCGAGCAGTGACTGAGAGTCGTAAGGAGTTTCTTCTGGCGAAGCAGCAAGAAGAAGCGCTTGAGGATGACGTTCTTGATGATGAGTTGATCGAGGATGAAGAAGACGATGATGAGTACGACGAGTTTGACTGGACGACAGAATGAAAAAACCGCTTTGGCGGTTTTTTGTCATTGATAAATGCTGTTTGACCTTGAGTCCATCTAGGCGTGTTTTGCGCAACAGGTGTAGGGGGCGGTAGCAGCAGCGCCGCTGACTACCCAAGAAACTACCCAAGAACTACCCAGAAAATGTTGTGGGGTAAGGCGATGAGCATTGGCAGCGACTGGTTCATCCGCACGCGGCTGACCTGAAACGAGTCAGCGATTCGAACCGTCAAGTTTTCCTTGACGGTTGCCTCTGCCTTGACTGGGTCACCAGTGCCTACCGGCAGTTGACGAGAAGTCCTCAACCCTTACGATCACCCACAACACGGCCCCTGTCGGTTGATGCGCTTCGGTGCTGAGACTGCTCAGGGGTTTTTTATTGCCTGGATTTTTCCGCCCTACCAGTCGAGTTTCTGCCAGTCTTGGTCAATCCTCATCCGTCCAGGCCCAGATAGATAAGGATTCGCGGTTGCTTTCTTTTGCCTGGTATCATAATTTCATACCATGAATAACAAACAGCTCAGCACCCTGAAAGCAATATTCTCAAGGCCGACCCCAGCCACGCTGGAGTGGGCCCGTATCGAGTCTTTATTCGGCGCCGCTGGTGCCAAGACCATTGAAGGCAATGGGTCCCGGGTACGCTTTGAGCTGAACGGTGTGGTTGCCACCTTTCACCGACCACACCCGGACAAAGAAGCAAAGCCCTACCAGGTTCGTGATGCTCGGGCTTTCCTTGAACAAGCAGGAGTCACCCCATGAACGTAATGAATTACAAAGGCTATGCCGCCCGAATTGAATACAGCGAGGAAGATGGCCTGTTTGTCGGCCATATCGCTGGTATTAGAGATGTCGTTGGGTTTCATGGCGAGTCGGTACAGGAGCTTCGAAATGCATTCGAAGAGGCCGTCACTGATTATCTGGATACTTGCGCCAAGCTCGGACGTGCGCCGCAGAAGCCCTATTCTGGCAATCTCAGTCTGCGTTTAGCGCCGGCACTCCATGCAACCGTCGCCGTAAAAGCGCAGTTAGCCCACAAGAGTATCAATCAGTGGGTAGCTGACGTTCTTGATCGTGAGGTGCATGCCTGACCACTGCCATTGCACCTTCCTGAAAGAAGCCAGAAGGTGTAAACCTTATTCAGGACGAGACACCCACAAAAAAGCCCCAGACCCTAAGACCTGAGGCTTTCTCACTTCTACATATGGTGCACCAGGCGGGATTCGAACCCACGACCCCTGCCTTCGGAGGGCAGTACTCTATCCAGCTGAGCTACTGGTGCGATGCGGGCGCCATGATACTCATATGCGTTGCGGGCGTCCATGCCGCTGAATCGCCTGCGTTTTTCAAAAGCGTAACCTGCGTTTGCTACGCTGATCTGAAAAAATAGGCAAATGCGGCGTTTTCGTTCTTTTTTTCGAACAGCCTATTGTCCTTTACCCCCTTTGATCCTAGGATTCGTTTGAGATTTCAAACGCTCTTGTCTGGGTGCTGAACCGCACGAGTTCGATTTGTGCGCTATTTATGTGCTTCAGCCCGGTGAATGATTTCCCTGACGGCAGCCTATAAGGCGCCTTTCTACAATCATAATTCGCTCCGCCTCGCGCGGTGCTGTTAAGGAAAGCCGACATGCAGCTTAAAGACACCCAGTTGTTCCGCCAGCAAGCCTTTATCGATGGCGCTTGGGTCGATGCGGACAACGGTCAGACGATCAAGGTCAATAACCCGGCAACGGGCGAAATTCTGGGCACTGTGCCGAAAATGGGCGCTGCCGAAACCCGCCGTGCGATCGAAGCCGCTGATAAAGCGCTGCCAGCCTGGCGTGGCCTGACCGCCAAGGAGCGCGCGAACAAGCTGCGTCGCTGGTTCGAGCTGATCATCGAGAACCAGGACGACCTGGCTCGCCTGATGACTCTGGAGCAGGGCAAGCCATTGGCTGAAGCCAAGGGCGAGATCGTTTACGCCGCTTCCTTTATCGAGTGGTTCGCTGAAGAAGCCAAGCGCATCTACGGTGACGTGATTCCGGGTCACCAGCCAGACAAGCGCCTAATCGTGATCAAGCAGCCGATCGGCGTGACCGCTGCGATTACTCCGTGGAACTTCCCGGCCGCGATGATCACCCGTAAAGCCGGCCCGGCTCTGGCTGCTGGTTGCACCATGGTGCTCAAGCCGGCTTCGCAAACTCCGTTCTCGGCGTTCGCCCTGGCTGAACTGGCTCAGCGTGCCGGTATTCCGAACGGCGTGTTCAGTGTGGTGACCGGCAGCGCTGGCGACATTGGCAGCGAGCTGACCGGCAACCCGATCGTGCGCAAATTGTCCTTCACCGGTTCGACCGAAATCGGCCGTCAGTTGATGACCGAGTGCGCCAAAGACATCAAGAAAGTCTCTCTGGAACTGGGTGGTAACGCGCCGTTCATCGTGTTCGACGACGCGGACCTGGATAAGGCCGTCGAAGGCGCGATCATTTCCAAGTACCGCAACAACGGCCAGACCTGCGTCTGCGCCAACCGCCTGTACATTCAGGATTCGGTCTACGACGCGTTCGCCGAAAAACTGAAAGTGGCCGTGGCCAAGCTCAAGATCGGTAACGGTCTGGACGACGGCACCACCACTGGCCCGCTGATCGATGAGAAAGCCGTGGCCAAGGTGCAAGAGCACATTGCTGACGCCGTCGGTAAAGGCGCCACTGTGCTGGCGGGCGGCAAGAGCATGCAAGGCAACTTCTTCGAGCCGACCATCCTGACCAACGTGCCGAACAACGCTGCCGTGGCCAAGGAAGAAACCTTCGGTCCATTGGCGCCACTGTTCCGCTTCAAAGATGAAGCGGACGTGATCGCGATGTCCAACGACACCGAGTTCGGTCTGGCCTCGTACTTCTATGCTCGCGACCTGGGCCGTGTGTTCCGTGTGGCTGAAGCCCTGGAATACGGCATGGTCGGCGTCAACACCGGGTTGATCTCCAACGAAGTCGCGCCGTTCGGCGGCATCAAGGCGTCGGGCCTGGGCCGTGAAGGCTCCAAGTACGGCATCGAAGATTACCTGGAAATCAAATACCTCTGCCTGGGCATCTAAGCCCGGTAAGGCAAGGCATTGCTTCAAGCGCAAAGGGCACGAGAGCGCTGTCCCTTTGCGCGCTTCAAACGGAATTTTCTCTGTGGCCGGGAAAGCTGTGGCAGTCGATCATCGCATGCTGCCGTAGTTGCCTCCCCGCCGCATTTTCCTTGAACCACGCCGCCCGATGAGCGGTGAATGAGGACACTATGAGCAAGACTAACGCATCCCTGATGAAACGCCGCGAAGCCGCTGTACCGCGCGGTGTTGGCCAGATTCACCCGATCTTCGCCGAGTCCGCGAAGAACGCTACCGTGACTGACGTTGAAGGTCGCGAGTTCATCGACTTCGCCGGCGGTATCGCCGTGCTGAACACCGGTCACGTGCACCCGAAAATCATCGCCGCCGTGACCGAGCAGCTGAATAAGCTGACCCACACTTGCTTCCAGGTTCTGGCGTACGAGCCGTACGTGGAAGTGTGCGAAAAAATCAACGCCAAGGTGCCAGGTGATTTCGCCAAGAAAACCCTGCTGGTGACCACCGGCTCCGAAGCCGTGGAAAACTCCATCAAGATCGCCCGCGCCGCCACTGGCCGTGCCGGCGTGATCGCGTTCACCGGCGCTTACCACGGTCGCACCATGATGACCTTGGGCCTGACCGGTAAAGTCGTGCCTTACTCGGCCGGCATGGGCCTGATGCCAGGCGGCATCTTCCGCGCGCTGTACCCGAACGAATTGCACGGTGTGAGCATCGACGATTCGATCGCCAGCATCGAACGCATCTTCAAGAACGACGCCGAGCCGCGTGACATCGCTGCCATCATCATCGAGCCGGTTCAGGGCGAAGGTGGTTTCTACGTCGCGCCTAAAGAGTTCATGAAGCGTCTGCGCGCTTTGTGCGACCAGCACGGCATTCTGTTGATCGCTGACGAAGTACAGACTGGCGCTGGCCGTACCGGCACTTTCTTCGCCATGGAGCAGATGGGCGTTGCTGCCGACCTGACCACCTTCGCCAAATCCATCGCTGGCGGTTTCCCGCTGGCCGGTGTGTGCGGCAAGGCCGAATACATGGACGCCATCGCTCCAGGCGGCCTGGGCGGTACTTACGCCGGTAGCCCGATCGCTTGCGCCGCGGCCCTGGCCGTGATGGAAGTGTTCGAAGAAGAGCACCTGCTGGATCGCTGCAAAGCGGTTGGCGAGCGTCTGGTAACTGGCCTGAAAGCCATCCAGGCCAAATACCCGGTCATCGGCGAAGTACGTGCTTTGGGCGCGATGATCGCGGTCGAGCTGTTCGTCGACGGCGACAGCCACAAGCCGAACGCTGCTGCTGTGGCATCGGTTGTGGCCAAGGCGCGCGACAAGGGTCTGATCCTGCTGTCGTGCGGCACCTACGGCAACGTTCTGCGCGTACTGGTACCGCTGACCTCGCCGGACGAGCAACTGGACAAAGGTCTGGCGATCATCGAAGAGTGCTTCTCTGAGCTCTGATTGATTTGTGACCTGATCGACAAAAAACCCGCTTCGGCGGGTTTTTTTGTATCTGCTTGAAAAGATCGGCGGCAATTGAGCTGTATCGAATGGCCATCATTGACTAAGGTGCAAGCATTGCCGTTGGAGTGTGCGATGACTGCTGTGGTGTTACCCGCTGTGCCGCGTGTGCTGATTGCCGAGGCCGACCCCTGGTCCCGCGACCTGCTCAAGCAGGTGTTGTTGAATGTGCGCTGCGACGCGCGGCTGGACCTGTGTGCCGATGGCCAGGAAACCTTGCATCTGTTGGCGGAAAACCCTTATGACCTGGTGATCGTCGACTGGGAGTTGCCTGGCGTTGATGGCCTGAATGTTCTGCGCAGCGTCCGGCAGCGTAAGCGTAATCCGCCGCTGCCCTTCATTCTGATGAGCAGCCGCAACGACAGCGCCAGCGTGCGCGAAGTCTTGCCCCTGGCGCCCACGGCGTACCTGACCAAACCCTTGAACATCGAAAGCCTGACCCAGCGCCTGCAGGATTTGTTGCTGAACGCCGGCGAAGAGGTGTCCTGTGAGGCGCCGTCATTGGCGCCAGGCATGACCTTGTCGGTGTACCTGGAGCTACGTCGCGAACTGGCGGAGGGTGCGCCGTTGATGACCGATGTGCAGGTGGCGATCAAACGTAGCCTCAATCCCGATGGCCTCGATCTGACGCGGCTGGAAGACGAAATCCGCACTGATCCGCAAATTACCGCTGTCCTGATCGCCGCCGCCAACAGCGCAGCCCAGCATCATGGCGTCGCTGTGCAAACCCTGGCCCAGGCGCTGCAACGCTTGGGCACCGGGCAAAGCATGAACCTGATTCTGGGGCTCGCTCTCAAACGCAGTGCCCGGCTCAGTGATCCGCAGCTGGCGGACTATGCCGAGCGTTATTGGCAGTTGTCGCTGCACACCGCCGAATACGCCCGGACACTGGCGCGTTTGCTGGATCTGGATCAGGCGCGCTGTTATTGCGCAGGCATGCTGCATTGCCTCGGCGACCTGGCGTTGCTGCGTTGTTTGCAGGAGTGGAAGGAAGCTGGCGGTGAGCTGGATGAATGGCAGGAAGTCGGCGATGCATTGACCGAGTTCGGCGCGGCCTATGGTTCGGCGCTACGGACCCGCTGGCGGCTGCCCTTGGAGCTGCGGGAGCTGATTGCGGCGGTTTACCAGTTCGGTGGCGGGGTTTACTCCCGCGAAGCGCTGGTGATGAACATGGCCGCGCAACTGGCGCGCCTGACCGAGCATGAGGGGATCGAGGCACTGGCCAAGAGCCGCACAGCGCGATTGCTCAAGATCGGATTGCCGGAGCTGATGCGTTTGCGTAAAAAATAAGCTTCACGCAAAACCTGTAGGAGCGAGGCTTGCCCGCGAAGAAGTCACCACGGTGGGTCAGTAAAACCGCGGTGACCCCTTCGCGGACAAGCCTCGCTCCTACAAAAAAAATCAGCCAGAAATGATGCGGTTTTTGCCCTGGCGCTTGGCCTGGTACATCGCCGCATCGGCACGGGCGAACAGGCTGTCGATGCTTTCATCCTCGTGTGTGAGGCTGCTCAGGCCCTGGCTGACGGTGATGCCGAAGGTCTGGTCGTCATGGCTGAAGCTTAACCGCTGAATTTCCCGTTGCAGGCGCTCGGCCACTTGCATGGCCATGTCCGGTGCGCAGCCGGGAAACACCGCCGCGAATTCTTCACCGCCGATCCGTCCGAACAGATCACCACGCCGCAGGGCCGCGCGACCGCTCTCGGCGATGCGTTGCAGCACCTTGTCGCCTTCCTGATGGCCGTAGGTGTCATTGACCACTTTGAAGTCATCGATGTCCAGCAGCAGGAACGCCATCGGCGCACCGTTCAACCGCGCCTGCTCGAATTCGCGATGGGCGCATTCGAAGAAGTGTCGGCGATTGCTGCTTTGGGTTAACACGTCGGTGCTGGCCAGATGTTGCAGCTGGGCTTCCATCTGCTTTTTTTCGGTGATGTCTTCGGCAATGCCGACGATGATCACTGGTTGACCTGGCTCGGCCTGACGGTTGATGAAACACTTGTCGCTGAGCCAGCGCACTTGGCCGTCGGCAGCGATGATGCGGTACTCGCGGTCTTCAACGGCGCCTTTGACCAGCACCTGCGCGAGGCTGCGCTCGGCGTAGTCCAGATCGTCGGGATAGACGCTGTCGCGCCAGTGGTTGTAGTCGGACAGCAACAGGCCAGCGGGGCGGCCGAAAATCCGTTCATAGGCCGGGCTGACGTAAAGCACCTGGCGGGTTTCCCAGTTATATGCCCAAAGCACGGCGTTGACGCTGACCAGCAGCGAGCTGAACAGCTGTTCGCGTTCGCTCAGGCGCGCCACTTCACCCTGGGCATGCATCAGCGCCATCAGGGTTTGCGCGGCCTCGGGCCACTGTGGAAGGGATGTGTCTTGTAGGTTTTTATGGACCATCGGCACAAATCTCAAAGGGCGTGCCGCTATGTCGACAGCGGCCAAAAACAGAGCCCGCCTGGATGGCGAAGTGTCTTTGAGATAGGGGATTTGGAGCGAAGTTCCCGCCTTGGGTGGCGAGAGAGCATGCTCCCGCCGGGCGGTTAAAACACGTCGCTGGTTTGCGATGGCTTCGCCGTCAAGCGGGTGGGGGGCAAGCCCGAAGGGCGGATCGGATACGTAGGAGCCAGGCTTGCCGGCGAAGGCGTGTTTAAGAGCGCCTTCGCCGGCAAGCCTGGCTCCTACGAAAAGCCTCTTCTGTGGAGGATCAGGCGTTGGCAGGGCGCAGGGAGTAGGTTTTCAACTGGCCGGCGAAGTCACGCAGGGATTGAATCCCGCTGGCCTCGGCCTCGTGTACCCAATCCTTGATGGCAGCCAGCATGTCGTGACCATTTGAGCTGGTCTTGACCCAGATCTGTTGCAAGGCCAGGCGTTTCTCGTAAATTACCTTCAGCGCCTGGCTGTGCTCGAGCATGGTCTGGATGCGCATATGGTGCTTGTCGTCCAGCAGGCTGGTTTCCCGCGACAGCAAACGCTTGGCCCGGTGGAACTGATGACGGACCGAGTGATCGACCTTTTCCAGCTCTTGCTTGACCAGCGGCGCGATCACCAGCTTGCGGTACTGGGCCATGATCTGGAAGCGGTTGTTGAGGATCGCCATGGCGGTGTCCATGTCCAGGCTGCCTTTGCCTTCAACGCGGTGGGCGATGGGTGCAACCCGCTGGACCTTGGCCAGACGCAGGAAGCTGAAGACCTGGATCCAGGCCCAGCCGAGGTCGAATTCCCATTTCTTCACCGACAGTTTGGCGGAGTTAGGGTAGGTGTGATGGTTGTTATGCAGTTCTTCGCCGCCGATCAGGATGCCCCAAGGCACCAGATTGGTCGCCGCATCGCGGCATTCGAAGTTGCGGTAGCCGATGGCATGGCCCAGGCCATTGACCACGCCGGCGGCCCATACCGGGATCCACATCATCTGGATGGCCCAGATGGTGATGCCGATGGTGCCGAACAGTAGCAGGTCGATGACGCCCATGATTGCCACACCCAACAGCGGGAAGCGGCTGTAGAGGTTGCGTTCGATCCAGTCTTCGGGGCAGTTCTTGCCGTAGATGCGCAGGGTCTCGGGGTTTTCCGCTTCGGCGCGGTACAGCTCGGCGCCTTTGCGCAGAACGGTGGACAGCCCTTTGATGACCGGGCTGTGCGGGTCGTCGACGGTTTCGCATTTTGCGTGGTGTTTGCGGTGGATAGCTGTCCACTCGCGGGTGTTCTGCGCCGTGGTCAACCACAGCCAGAAGCGGAAGAAATGTTTCAGGCCGGCATTGAGCTCAAGCGAGCGATGGGCTGAATAGCGATGCAGATAAACCGTGACGCCGACGATCGTCACGTGGGTCATCAGTAGGGTGACAGCCACCAGTGACCAGGGCGATAAGCCAAGAAAACCTTCGTACCACATAGCCTATAGGACCCTCGATAAAGAAAAAAACAGCCGTTGCATTATCACTTAGCCCACAGATAAAACCAGTCGCCCTTTCAGATAAGAGTGGCTGGATGTGTCTTTAATCTATAATTCCAGCCTTTTTGTAGGGACATGGACGCTCTAATGTCAGCCACCTATCGCGATGCTTTGCGTGCAGCGCTGCTCTACCTGGTGCTTTCCGTAACCTGGCTCCAGTTTAGTGGTTATTTATTGAACAGGTTCTTCGATAATTCCACCGACCTGCTGCGCTGGCAGCTGATCAACGGTTATGCCTGCGTGGCGTTCAGTGCCGGGCTGATCTTCATTGCACGGGCACGATTGTTTCGCTGCCTGGGTGTCGGCGCCAAATTGCGCGAGCGCAATGCCGACCGGGAGCGTTTACGTCAGGCGGCAGCGGTGTTCGATTGCACCCGTGAAGGGGTGCTGGTCACTAATAGCAACGGGTTGATCGTCCATGTGAACCGGGCGTTCATGGAAATCACCGGCTACCAGCGCGAGGAAGTGCTGGGGCAGCGACCGAACATGTTCAAGTCGGGCCATCACCCGCCGGGTTTCTACCAAGCGATGTTCACGACACTCGACAGCCTCGGCGAGTGGAGCGGGGAAATCTGGAACCGTCGTAAAAGCGGCGAGATCTACCCGCAATGGCAGACGATCCGTCTCATTCGCGACGAGCAGGGGCGGCTCAGCCAGTACGTTGCGGTGTTTTCCGACATCAGCGCAATCAAGAACTCCGAACATGAATTGACGCATCTGGCCCATCACGATCCGTTGACCGATCTGCCAAATCGCCTTCTGCTAACCGACCGTGCCGGGCAGGCCGTGGCTTCGGCGCAGGTCCATAAGCGCGGTTGTGCGTTGCTGATGATCGACCTCGATCATTTCAAGTTGATCAATGACAGTCTCGGTCACAGTGTCGGTGACCAACTGCTCAAGGCTGTGGCTGAGCGTCTGAATGCCTTGTTCGGCCCGGGCAACACGCTGGCGCGGCTCAGCGGCGACGAATTTGCGGTATTGACTGAAAACTGCCCGCAACCGGGGCATGCCGCGGCGCTGGCTCAGCGAGTCATCGATGGCCTTAAAGAACCGTTCCAGATCGACGGGAATCCGCTATTTATCAACGCCAGCCTCGGCATCAGCCTGTTCCCCAGCGATGCCTTGAGTGCCGAGCAACTGTTGCGCAACGCCGATTCGGCGCTGTTCAAGGCCAAGAGCGCTGGGCGCAATGGCTATGCCCTCTACACTGAAGAATTGACTGCGCATGCCCAGCAGCGCGTCGAGATCGCGTTCCAACTGCGCCAGGCGCTGGAGCAGGAGCAATTGCGGGTTTATTACCAGCCCGTGCATGACCTCAAAACCCGTCGCCTGATCGGCGTCGAGGCGCTGGTGCGCTGGGAGCATCCGCAACGTGGGTTGGTGTCGCCGGCTGAATTCATCCCCATCGCCGAACGCACCGGGCTGATTGCCGAGATCGATGCCTGGATCATGCGTCAGGCCTGCCAGCAGATGTGCCAGTGGCAAGCGGCGGGCGTGGTGTTGTCGTTTGTCGCGGTGAACGTTTCTTCTCGCCTGTTTGCCCGCCGCGAGTTGTATCAGCAAGTGGCTCAGGTGCTGCACGACACGGGCCTGGCCCCGGCGTATCTGGAGCTGGAAGTCACCGAAAGCGCGGTGATGGAAGACCCGGAAGTGGCGCTGGAGCAGATGCATCGTTTACGCGAGTTGGGCGTGCGGCTGGCCATTGATGATTTCGGTACGGGCTATTCATCATTGCTGCGGCTCAAGCGTCTGCCGGTGCAGAAGCTCAAGATCGATCAGGGATTTGTCGCAGGGTTACCGAGTGATGAGGATGACGTGGCGATTGTGCGGGTGATTATTGCGCTGGCGCAGAGCATGGGGCTGCAAGTGCATGCCGAGGGGATCGAGCAGGTCGAGCAGGCGAGTTTCCTGCTCGAACACGACTGCGATTTGGGGCAGGGGTACTGGTTTGGGCGGCCAGTGCCGGCGGCATCATTGGATTGGGCTCGGGCGCCAGTGATTGGATGAGCGCCTGATCTGCTTTTTGTGGCGAGGGGGCTTGCCCCCGTTGGGTCGCGTAGCGGCCCCAAATTTTTGCGTCTGCTACGCAGCCGAACGGGGGCAAGCCCCCTCGCCACAGGGTTTTGTATGCCCTTGAAAGTAGTTGGTCCTCCGCAACCCCTTGCTCCATCAAATAATGCATTCTAGTTATATAAACATTCTTAAATAGTCTTTTTAAGAATATCTGCGCCTATCTACTATTGCTCTCACGCCGTAAGCAGTGCCCGCCACTGCCAGGCATATCTCATTAAGGAGCAGCACCATGAGCGCATCCCTACGTAGTGTTGACGGGCAGGACGAAGCCACCATTTTGCGTGAGATCCAGAGCGCCTTGCGCGATCTGCGCTTTGGCGCGGTGGAAATCACCGTGCATAACGCCCAGGTGGTTCAGATCGAACGTAAAGAGAAATTCCGTTTGCAGAGCCCGGGCAACAAGCCGAGCTGAAGCGAAAGATTGAAAGATTGGAAGATCGCAGCCTTCGGCAGCTCCTACGGGAGGCTGATGTAAAGGCTGCGATCTTCAAACAGGCAACCCGTTCCAGACCATAAGAAAAGCCAACACATCAAGAATTCCAGGAGCTTTCACCATGTCGTCGATTCGTCATTTTGCTTTGGCCGCCCTGGCCAGTGCCCTTTTTGCTGGTTCCGCGGTTGCCAAGGATTACGAGCTGCTCAACGTGTCGTATGACCCGACCCGTGAGCTGTACCAGGAGTACAACGCCGAGTTCATCAACTTCTGGAAAAAAGACCACGCTGGCGACAACGTGAAAATCCAGCAGTCCCACGGTGGTTCGGGCAAGCAGGGCCGGGCGGTGATCGACGGTCTGCGGGCCGACGTGGTGACCCTGGCCCTGGCCGGTGACATCGACGAAATCGCCAAGCTCGGCAAGAGCCTGCCGGCCGACTGGCAGAAGCGCCTTCCGGAAGCGAGCACGCCTTACACCTCGACCATCGTGTTCCTGGTGCGCAAGGGCAACCCGAAAGGCATCAAGGACTGGGGCGACCTGACAAAAAACGGCGTGGAAGTCATCACCCCGAATCCGAAAACCTCAGGCGGGGCGCGCTGGAACTTCCTCGCGGCCTGGGCTTATGGCCTGAAAGCCAACGGCGGTAACGAAGCCAAGGCCAAAGAGTACGTGCAGACCCTGTTCAAACACGTGCCTGTGCTGGACACCGGTGCTCGCGGCTCGACCATCACCTTCGTCAACAACGGTCAGGGCGACGTGTTGCTGGCCTGGGAAAACGAAGCCTTCCTGGCGTTGAAAGAAGACGGCGGCGCTGACAAATTCGACATCGTCGTGCCTTCGCTGTCGATCCTGGCCGAACCACCGGTGGCCGTGGTCGACAAGAACGCCGAGAAAAAGGGCAACACCGACATTGCTGAAGCGTATCTCAAGCACCTGTACAGCCCGGCCGGCCAGGAAATCGCGGCGAAAAACTTCTATCGTCCACGTGACAAAGAGGTGGCCGCCAAGTACGCCAAACAGTTCCCGACACTGGAGCTGGTGACCATCGACAAGGACTTCGGCGGCTGGAAAACCGCGCAACCGAAATTCTTCAATGACGGTGGCGTGTTCGACCAGATTTATCAGGCGCAGTAACCTGAAATAGATCAGCCAATGCGCATTCCATGTGGGAGCGGGCTTGCTCGCGAAGACAGCGGCACAGTCAACATTGATGTCGCCTGACACACCGCCTTCGCGAGCAAGCCCGCTCCCACAGGTTTAGCACTTAAGTGGCTGGCATTGGCTAACGGGCCCCGATTTCACCGTCGGGGCTTAGCGCGTTCTCAACCAAGGACTTTTATGTCGCGTCGTATCTCCCCCGTCATACCCGGCTTCGGGCTGACGCTGGGCTACACCTTGGTGTACCTCAGCTTGATTGTGCTCATTCCACTGGCGGCGATGTTCGTGCATGCCGCTCAACTGACCTGGGACCAGTTCTGGGCGATCATCTCGGCGCCACGGGTGCTGGCGGCGCTGAAGCTGAGCTTCGGCACCGCGCTCTATGCCGCGATCATCAACGGCATCATTGGCACGCTGCTGGCCTGGGTGCTGGTGCGCTACACGTTCCCGGGACGCAAAGTCATCGACGCGATGATCGACCTGCCCTTTGCTTTGCCCACTGCGGTGGCCGGTATCGCGCTGACCGCGCTGTACACCCCCACCGGCCTGGTGGGTCAGTTCGCGGCGGACCTGGGTTTCAAGATCGCCTACACCCCCCTCGGCATCACGCTGGCGCTGACTTTTGTGACGCTTCCATTCGTGGTACGTACGGTACAGCCTGTACTGGCCGATATTCCCCGTGAAGTGGAGGAGGCGGCGGCTTGTCTCGGGGCAAAACCGTTGCAGGTTTTCCGTCATATCCTGATGCCCGCGCTGTTGCCAGCCTGGCTGACCGGTTTCGCCTTGGCCTTTGCCCGTGGGGTCGGCGAGTACGGTTCTGTGATTTTCATCGCCGGCAACATGCCGATGAAAACCGAGATTCTGCCGCTGCTGATCATGGTCAAGCTCGACCAGTACGATTACACCGGCGCCACCTCCATTGGTGTACTGATGCTGGTGGTTTCCTTTGTCCTGTTGCTGCTGATCAACTTGCTGCAGCGGCGCATCGAAACCCCATAAGGAGGCGCAAAAATGTCCCAATCGTCTATTGCAGCAGCCTCCTCGAACGCCGCCCGCCGTGGCAGTGCCACGTCGCGGCGAGTCTTGATCGGCCTCGGCTGGCTGATCTTCGCGCTGTTTTTGTTATTGCCATTGTTCATCGTGGTGTCCCAGGGCCTGAAGCTGGGCCTGGGTGCGTTCTTCACCGCGATCTTCGAGCCGGACGCCTTGTCGGCGTTGAAACTCACCGTGATTGCGGTGCTGATCTCGGTGCCGCTGAACCTGGTGTTCGGTGTCAGCGCGGCGTGGTGCGTGAGCAAATACTCGTTCCGCGGCAAGAGCATGCTGGTGACGCTGATCGACTTGCCGTTCTCGGTGTCGCCGGTGATCGCCGGTCTGGTCTATGTATTGATGTTCGGTGCTCAGGGCCTGTTCGGCCCGTGGTTGCAAGATCACGACATCCAGATCGTGTTCGCCTTGCCGGGCATTGTGTTAGCGACGATTTTCGTCACCGTGCCGTTCGTGGCCCGTGAGCTGATCCCGCTGATGCAGGAACAAGGCACTCAGGAGGAAGAGGCCGCGCGCCTGCTCGGTGCCAATGGCTGGCAGATGTTCTGGCACGTCACCGTTCCCAATATCAAATGGGGCCTGATCTATGGCGTGGTGCTCTGCACTGCGCGAGCGATGGGGGAGTTCGGTGCGGTGTCGGTGGTTTCCGGGCACATTCGTGGGGTGACCAACACCCTGCCGCTGCACGTCGAGATTCTCTACAACGAATACAACCACGTGGCCGCGTTCGCCGTGGCGAGCCTGTTGCTGATCCTGGCGCTCTTCATCCTGCTGCTCAAGCAGTGGAGCGAAAACCGTATTAACCGCCTGCGCGCCAGCGCCGCGGAGGAATAAGTCATGTCGATCGAAGTGCGTAACGTCAGCAAAAACTTCCACGCGTTCAAGGCGCTGGACAACATCAGCCTGGACATTCAAAGCGGCGAGCTGGTGGCGTTGCTGGGGCCGTCAGGCTGCGGCAAGACCACGTTGCTGCGAATCATCGCCGGCCTGGAAACCCCGGATCAGGGCAACATCGTGTTCCACGGTGAAGACGTCTCCGGCCACGACGTGCGTGATCGCAATGTCGGTTTCGTGTTCCAGCACTACGCTCTGTTCCGGCACATGACGGTGTTCGACAACGTCGCGTTCGGCCTGCGCATGAAGCCGAAAAACCAACGCCCGAGCGAGAGCCAGATCGCGGTTAAAGTCCACGAACTGCTGAACATGGTGCAACTGGATTGGTTGGCCGATCGTTACCCGGAACAACTCTCCGGCGGCCAGCGTCAGCGCATCGCATTGGCCCGTGCCTTGGCGGTGGAACCGAAAGTTTTGCTGCTCGACGAACCCTTCGGTGCACTGGATGCCAAGGTCCGTAAAGAGCTGCGTCGCTGGCTTGCACGGCTGCACGAAGACATCAACCTGACCTCGGTGTTCGTGACCCACGACCAGGAAGAGGCGATGGAAGTCGCCGACCGTATCGTGGTGATGAACAAGGGTGTGATCGAGCAGATCGGCTCACCGGGTGACGTCTACGAAAACCCGGCCAGCGATTTCGTCTATCACTTCCTTGGCGACTCGAACCGTCTGCATTTGGGCGAAGACCGGCACGTGCTGTTCCGTCCACACGAAGTGTCGCTGTCGCGGCATGAGCTGGAAGACCACCACGCGGCTGAAGTGCGCGATATTCGTCCGCTGGGCGCGACTACGCGGGTGACACTGAAGGTCGAAGGCCAGAGCGAGTTGATCGAGGCTGAAGTGGTGAAAGACCACGACAGCCTGGTCGGATTGGCCAAGGGTGAGACGTTGTTCTTCAAGCCCAAGGTCTGGCAGAAAGTCGCCAACCTTTAAAAGCAAAAGCTTCGCGAGCAAGCCCGCTCCCACAGTGGATCTGCGTTGAACACACATCTGTGGCCAACCCAAAACCCTGTGGGAGCGGGCTTGCTCGCGAAAGCGATCTACGCCGCAGCACCTTTCTGACGCAAACGCACACCACCCACTCGCGCCTCGATCTGCTCTTTAAGCTCACGCCGCATCCCGAGCAAAAACGCCAACTCAACCACCACGAACAGCGGCCCGACAATCAATCCCGTCACGTCATCGACAAACGCCGGTTTGCGCCCTTCGTAATGATGTCCGACAAACTGAATCGCCCACCCCACCACAAACATCCCGATGCCGCTTGCCAGCCAGACCAGCGTACTTTGCTGCGCGAGAACCTGTCCCGCCCAAATGCACAGACCGAGCAACACGGTCATCAACACCCCAAGACGCACCTCCAGGCGCAAGTAAAACCACGCCGATGCCATCGCGACCAGCACCGCCGGCGAAATCCAGCCTGCGCCCCATTGCGGCCGCGACAGCAACACCGCAACCGCCACTACAATCAGCGGGATACCGATAAAGTGGCTGGCAATATTGCGCGGGTCACGGTGGTAGGCGGCGTATTGACTGAGATGGTCAACGAGGCTTTTCATTGTTATTCCTCCTGTAGGGTGATGGATGATGCCCCGGGTTTCATCTTTCGCTCTGTCAGCCAGGCGACAATCTCCAGGAGTTTTCATGGACATGCAGGTTTGGCGTTCGCGCCTGGATACGGGGCAGTGGTTCAGTCATTTACCTGTTCCTTTACAGGATAGTCTGCTGGCTGCCGCCCGGGTTCGGCGCCTGCCGTCGGGGCAACTGCTATTCAAACGCGGTGATCCGCCATGCGGGCTGTATGCAGTACTTGAAGGGGCGGTGCGCATTGGCGCGGTGAGCGAGCAGGGCAAGGAAGCACTGCTGAGCCTGGTGGAGTCGCCACACTGGTTCGGCGAAATCTGCCTGTTCGATGGCCAGCCGCGAACCCACGATGCCTACGCCGTTGGCCAGTGCATCCTGTTGCACATTCCGCAGGCGACGCTGCTGAAGGTGCTCGACCAACAACCGGTTTACTGGCGGCAACTGGCGTTGCTGATGAGCCACAAACTGCGCCTGACCTTCATCAACCTCGAACAGCTGAGCCTGATGCCTGCCCCGGCACGCTTGGCTCATCGCTTGCTGATGATCGCCGAGGGTTACGGTGAAATCGACCCGCCGCGCCGTGTTCTACAACTGCCTCAGGAGCAACTGGCATCGATGCTGTCGCTGTCGCGCCAGACCACCAATCAGCTCCTCAAGGATTTGCAGGGGCAAGGGGTTGTGGATCTCAAGTATGGCGAGATCGAGATTCTGGATGCCGAGCGGTTGCGGGCGTTGGCGATGATTTGACGTGCACCTGTAGGCGCTGCGAAGACTGCGATCTTTTGAAATCACCACGGTATTGATGGGCTTTATCCGCGAACGCGCCTAGCCTGTGACGACGACAATCGAGGTGTGCCATGCGTGTGTTGCTAGTGGAAGACGAACCCGAGACCGCCAGCCTTCTGGCCAAAGGCTTGAGCGAAGCGAGTTACACGGTGGATGTGGCGCTCAATGGCATGGACGGCCGGCGCTTTATCGAGTCCGGTGAGTACGAACTGATCATCCTCGACGTGATGCTGCCGGGACTCAACGGCTGGCAGTTGCTGCAACAGATCCGCAAGCTCGGCGACACGCCGGTGCTGCTCCTCACCACCAAGGACGGCATTGAGGATCGACTGCGCGGGCTGGAGTTGCATGAGGATGATTACCTGCTCAAGCCGTTTGCCGTCAGTGAGCTGGTGAAACGGGTGCGCAAGTTGTTGCGGCGTGATCGGGGGCGTTGAGAGCGAGACTGGCCAAGAAATGAGCTAGACTTCGGCCTAGTTATGCATTAAATACGATGCATGTATGTGCTATTAGTCAATTTTGCACTGTATACGATGCGAGCGACTCGAATGGAAAACCTTGGGAAACTGATCAAAATACTGCGCAAAGAGCGAAAGATGTCTCAACAGGATCTGGCAAAGCAGTACGGAATGAGCCGTGCCACGATTTCTGGTATCGAGAACAACACCGTCTCTGAAATCGGTATCCGCAAGGTTGAAGCGATCTTGAACGGCTTTGGATACGAACTGACTGCTGTACCCAGGCAGTCGAAGCGTCCGACGCTGGATACCCTGAAAAAGGTGAACTTCCATGGCTGAGGGGCGTGTTGTGGACAGGCTGCACGTCAGTGTTTCCGGCACCATGGTAGGGGCCTTGGGCCGCGGACAGTCAGGTGTCGATTCAGTATTCACCTATGCGCAAGACGCATTAGAGGAAAATGCCGTCTCGCTGACTATGCCCGCTCGCCTTGAGAGCTACACCTGGGAGCGAGGTGTACCGCCGGTTTTTGAAATGAATCTGCCAGAAGGTCCTCTGCGCGATGAATTGGTTCGGCGCTTCAGCAAAGCGGTGCGAGGATTCGACGACTTCGCAATGCTGGCGATCGTTGGTCCGCATCAGCTGGGACGCGTGGGAATCGCAAATACGCTAAGTGCTAACGAGCCGCCCCCCGAAACCAGCCTTGCGGATCTTCTGGTTCATGATGGTGCTCAAGGGCTGTTCGATGACCTGTTGCACACCTATGGTCAGTACTCAGGCGTTTCGGGGGTTCAGCCAAAGGTGCTTGTGCGCGACAGTGCGACAATCATTGACCGCCTGACCCATCGAGGGGCAACGCATCTGGTCAAGTCCTTCCGTGCAGAGGAATACCCGGAGCTGGCCGCCAACGAGTACTTCTGCATGCGAGCCGCACTCCATTCGGGGCTTGAGGTGCCGAAGTTCGAACTCAGCGAACGGGGTAAATTTCTGATCGTCGAGCGCTTCGATCTGAATGACAAAGGCTATCTGGGTTTTGAGGATTTCTGCGTACTCAATGCCTGGCCTTCGAAGGCCAAATACGACGGTTCGTACGAAGGTGCTGCCAGGCAAATCAAGGAATTTGTCTCCCCGTCATTACTCAACCAGGCGCTTGAGTCTTTTTTCAAAATCGTTGCTCTTTCGTCCGGTTTGAAGAACGGCGATGCTCATCTCAAGAACTTCGGTGTGCTGTATGAACATTGTGGCGCTGATGCGCAAATCGGTTTGGCTCCGGCCTATGACATTGTTACGACTTCGGTCTACATCAAGGCCGACAGCATGGCGTTGCTGTTAGGCGGATCGAAGGCGTGGCCCAAGTACAAAATGCTGATGCGTTTTGGTCGGTCGGCCTGCAACCTGACAGAAGGGCGCTGCAATGAGCTGCTGCAACAGGTTGCTCACGGGATGGAAGTGGCGATGGGGGAGATGGCTCACTACATCAGGGCCAATAGCAGTTTTGCCGAGGTTGGCGATGCGATGATGGATCAGTGGAAATCAGGCCAAGCGCGCAGTCTGGTTAAAGGTTGAAATATGTGTGGCGTTGCGACGGATGCCTTCGCGGGCTGATCCCGTAGGAGCGAGGCTTGCCCGCGAAGAGGCCGGAAAACTCAAAACACCTCTAGGATCTGTCACTGCAACCCATCCCGAAACTGCCCCGGCGTCATTCCGGTCCAGCGTTTAAACGCGCGGCTGAAGCTGCTGGTGTCGGCGAATCCCAGCAGATAACTGATTTCGCCCAACGAGCACAGTGGGTCGCGCAGATGCAGCAGCGCCAGGTTCTCCCGGCTTTCATTGAGCAGCGTATCGAACCGACAACCTTCATCCGCCAAGTGCCGTTGCAGGCTGCGCAGACTCAAGTGCAGCGCCTGGGCGATGCGATCGGCCGACGGTTCGCCTTCGGGTAATTGCTCTTCAATGGCGTCACGAACCTTGCGCTCCCAGGTCAGGGGTTTGAGTTGCGCCAGGGTGCGTTTGAGCACGGTTTCGTTGTGTTCGGCCAGTTCCGGGTTGGCATCGTCCAGGTGACTGTCGAAATCCACCAGGGCGAATTCCAGTCGGTCTTCATCGGCGTTGAAATACACCGGCGAGCGGAACACTTTGTGCCATTGGTGCGGGTCGGCTGGTTCCGGACGGCGCAGATAAACCGCCAGCGGGGCGTAGTCACGGCCCAGGCGATTGCGGCAGGTGCGCACGTAAATCGCCGCGAAGGCGTCGATGGCCTCGAAGGCTGGCGCGGGGTTGCCTGGGGGGATTTTCAGGCGGAAGTAGTAGCGATCCTCGGCGCGGGTCAGTTCCAGATCCAGCGCGTCGCTGACCACCTGGTGATAACGCACGATGCGCTCGAAGACTTCCCGCAGGCTGCCACTGGCCACCAACGCATAACCCAACGCATGAAAGGTGGTGGGGCTGACGAAACGCGACACCCGCAAGCCAATCGCCGGGTCACCGCTGACCTGAACCGCGATGTGCCACAGGCGCGTGGTGCCGGACAACGGGTAACGGGCGTTCGGGTCGTCCATCAACTGCGGGTCGAGCCCCGCCTGTTGGCACAGGGTAGTGCTGTCGAGCCCCAGCGCTTCGAGCTGCTTGCGCAGTGCGCGGGTCCAGCTGGCGAGGGAGGTCGGTTCAGTCATATTGAATGGCGCGTCCGGTCAACAGGTTGGCGTTCACGGCTACCGCTCCGTACAGCATCGCAAGGCAGGATGCGAACATCAATAACCAGAGGATGGAAGCATGGACGGTATTTGTGCAAGTCCCCAGCGACTGAATGCAGCACAGCGAGCAGCGCATATTCGCCAGGTGGTATTGGCCAAAGGCGTCGAACTGCGCCAGCGCTACCCGATTCTCAACCATCAGGACGCCCTGGGCGCGGGCATTCTGGCCTTCGCGTTGGCCGGGATGATCGGTTCCGCAGCGCTGTACATCACCGGGTACATGGCCTGGTGGGTATGCCTGTTGCTCAACGCGTTTTTCGCCTCGCTGACCCATGAGCTGGAGCATGACCTGATCCACAGCATGTACTTCCGCAAACAGCGCGTGCCGCACAACCTGATGATGGGCCTGGTGTGGTTGGCGCGACCGAGCACCATCAATCCCTGGATCCGCCGTCATTTGCACCTCAACCACCATAAGGTGTCCGGCACCGAAGCCGACATGGAAGAGCGGGCGATCACCAACGGTGAGCCGTGGGGAATCGCGCGGCTATTGATGGTCGGCGACAACGTGATGTCGGCGTTCATCCGCATGCTGCGAGCCAAGACCCGGGCGCACAAGTTCAGCATCATCAAGCGTTTTCTGAAGGTTTACGCACCGCTGGCGCTGGTGCATTGGGGAGCGTGGTACGTGTTCCTCGGTTTTCACTCCGCCAACGGCATCGCGCATCTGCTGGGGGCGCCCATCGAATGGTCGGCGACTACTTTGGCGGTGATGCCGGTGATCGACATCGCGGCCGTCGTGATCATCGGCCCGAATGTGTTGCGCACGTTCTGCCTGCATTTTGTCAGCTCGAACATGCACTACTACGGTGACGTGGAGCCGGGGAATGTGATTCAGCAGACTCAGGTGCTGAACCCTTGGTGGATGTGGCCGTTGCAAGCATTCTGCTTCAACTTCGGCAGCAGCCACGGGATCCATCATTTTGTGGTGAAAGAGCCGTTTTACATCCGCCAGATGACCGTCCCGGTGGCGCATGAAGTGATGCGCGAGATGGGGGTGCGGTTCAATGATTTCGGGACGTTCGGGCGGGCGAACCGGTTTGTGCGCAAGGACACCGCCGAGATGCAAGAGGTGCGTGCCGCTCAGGTTTGATGAGGTAACCGGAAACTCAAATGCTGGTCATCAATTTGACCCAAAGGGACGATACGGTGTGACGCAAGCAGCGATTCGAATATGCGATTCAGGCCTATTAAAGTAATTAAATATTCCTTTATCGGATAACCGTTTCAGCCAATTATCGCGTCACAGCGATGTTGATCAGCGCTAACAGATTTCGAGTTTCCGGGGCCGTCTCCTTGGCAGGGTGCGGCCCCTTTTTTATCCCGGATAAAGTGCCAGTCAGTGAACCCTGTGGGAGCGGGCTTGCTCGCGAAGGCGTCGTGTCAGTCAATATCAATATCAACTGACAGACCGCCTTCGCGAGCAAGCCCGCTCCCACATTTGATCGTGTTGTATATTCGATATAGGTCTTAATAAATAGCTTCTTATTCCTTAACGAATATAACTCTCCTCCCTATACTCGGTCACGAACAGACACGCAGCAGGAGAGCTCCCCCATGCGCAACGAATCAATTCGCTACCTGATTGTGCCGGGCTGGCAAGGATCGCCAGAAGATCATTGGCAAACCCATTGGCAGAACAGCCTGCCAAACAGTGCGCGGGTGGAGCAGGCCGACTGGCTGACGCCTCGTCGTGAGGACTGGGTTGCGGCACTGGCCGAGGCGATTGCCGCCGACAGCACGCCAGTGATTCTGATCGCTCACAGCCTGGGCTGTATCACCGTTGCCCATTGGGCGGCCACGGCGCCACTGAATTTTCTGCGTCAGGTGCGCGGCGCCTTGCTGGTCGCGCCGGCGGACGTCGAACGCCCGGCCTGCGCACCGGCCTTGCGCAACTTCGCACCGATTCCGACAACGTTGCTGCCGTTCCCGAGCCAGGTTGTCAGCTCCGACAACGACAGTGCCGTGAGTGCGCCACGAGCGCTTGAGCTGGCACGTAACTGGGGCGCCGAGGCGGGGATTTTATCGGGGGCCGGGCACATCAACGTGAAGTCCGGTCACCAGCGTTGGGAGCAGGGTTTTGCGTACCTCTATCGTCTGCAAAACCGCATGGAGCAACACGCCCTGCGTCGCGCTTGAACCCTTTATTTTTTTAAGAAAACGCCCCCGCCTCCCGGCGGTTTTGGGGCGGGAGTCTGCCATGAGCTTGCATGAAACCTTCGGTCAGCCGCTGCTGACCTTTCCTGATGCGGAAAAAAGCCCGCTGAGCATTCGTGCCAAGGCGTTGGTGTTCGTCGATCCGCGTTCACGGCAGTTGCGCCAGGAGCTGGAACAACTGGCGCCACGTTCGATCTCGGTATTGATCCGCGGTGAAACCGGCAGCGGTAAAGAACTGCTGGCGCGGCACATCCATCGCGCCAGTGACCGTGGTGGATTGTTCGTGTCAGTCAATTGCGGGGCGATCAGCCCGACCTACGCCGACGCAGAACTGTTCGGCTATGCCGCCGGCAGTTACAGCGGTTCGGCCAGCAGTCGTGCGGGATGGTTCGGTTCGGCCAATGGCGGCACGCTCTATCTGGACGAAATCGGCGACTTGCCGTTGCCAATTCAGATCAAGTTGCTCGCAGCCCTGGAAAACCACGAAGTCACTCGCGTTGGCGCTCAGCAGCCAAGCCCGGTGGACGTACGTCTGGTGGCCGCCACCAGCATCGATCTGGGTCAGGCCGTGGCTGCCGGAAAATTCCATGAACGGCTTTATCACTACCTCAGCGAAGGCCAGCTCGAACTGCCGGCCTTGCGCGAACGGGTGGGTGATATTTTGTCGCTGGCCGAATACTTCCTCGGCATCTACAGCCAACGCCTCGATCTGCCGGTGCCATTGATCAGCGACGCCGCACAGCATCTGCTGGAGCAGCACAGTTGGCCGGGCAACACCCGGGAGCTGGAGAACGTCATCCACTTTGCGTTGTTGGTGAGTACCGGCGATGAGATTTTGCCGGAGCATTTGAATTTGCCCGAGGCATCGGTATCGCTGCTTCAGATCGAACAGCAACTCAAAAAAATCCTCGGCAACGGTTCCGCCGCCGAGAAAGAGGCCTTGAAACAACTGCTCAAAGCCACCGAGCTTCTGTAGGAGTGAAGCTTGCTCGCGAAGCCGGCGACTCGGTCTGTCCGGGAGGACGCCTTCGCGGGCAAGCCTCGCTCCTACAGAGGTCATGTTCCGGGCTTTTTGTAGGAGCGAAGCTTGCTCGCGAAGCCGGCGACTCGGTCTGTTCGGGAGGACGCCTTCGCGGGTAAGCCTCGCTCCTACAGGGTTTTGGGCGAGTTGGATCTGTATGAACAAAATGGAATATGAAAGTGAATAAAAGATATTGTTCGGGAATAAAAAATCCCGGTATTGTCCGCGTCACGCCAGCGATAGCACTTCACTGGCACTTAACAAAAACCACCTGACTGTTTAGCCGTCGTCGATGATGGCCGCGAATTTCGATAAGGACACTGCATGAAAAAGGTTCTGTTGTTTACCGCATTGGCGGCTGCCCTGACCGCGGGCCTGGCCCAGGCTGGCGAGAAACTGGTGGTGGCGGCGACCCCGATTCCACATGCCGAGATCCTTGAACTGATCAAGCCGACCCTCGCCAAAGAAGGCGTGGACCTGGAGATCAAAGTCTTCACCGACTACGTTCAGCCGAATGTGCAGGTCGACCAGAAGCGTCTGGACGCCAACTACTTCCAGACCCTGCCGTACCTGAAAAACTTCAACGAAGGCAAAGGCACTAACCTGGTGACCGTGATCGGCGTGCATGTCGAACCATTCGGCGGCTACTCGAAAAAAGTCAAAAGCCTGGCTGAGCTGAAAGACGGCGCAACCATCGCCATCCCCAACGAAGGCAGCAACAGCGGCCGCGCCCTGATCCTGCTGCAGAAGGCTGGCCTGATCGAGTTGAAAGACCCGAAAAACGCTGTGGCCACACCGAAAGACATCGCCAAGAACCCGCACAACTTCAAGTTCAAGGAACTGGAATCGGCCATGCTGCCGCGTGTTCTGGACCAGGTCGACCTGGACATGATCAACACCAACTACGCGCTGGACGCGGGTCTGAACCCGGCTAAAGATGCACTGGTGATCGAAGGTGCCGATTCGCCTTACGTGAACTTCCTGGTGGCGCGTCCAGACAACAAGGACAGCGTCGCCATCCAGAAACTGGCCAAGGCCCTGACCAGCCCGGAAGTGAAGGCATTCATCGCCAAGAAGTACAGCGGCGCGGTGCTGCCGGCGTTCTGATTGACCGCCGTATCAAACCTTTTCAAGGTTTCAACGCCGACGGCTGATACAGCGTCGGCGTTTTTTATTACGCCAAGATCAAAAGATCGCAGCCTCGTTTCACTCGACAGCTCCTACATTGAAATGCGTATCCCTGTAGGAGCTGTCGAGTGAAACGAGGCTGCGATCTTTTGCTTTAAAGTTTCAGGCCGCCCGCGCCTTCAGCGCCTTGCGCAACGCCATCAGCAATTTCACGATGTCTTGCGGATCCAGCCGCTGCGGCACGTTTACGTCAGCCATTTTCCCTTCCTTGTGATGGTTCGGCCCTGAGTCTGGCCAAAAGCTGTGCGTCCTTGGAGGGCTGTCTTGAAAAAAAGATCCTTCCTACAGCGTAAAGGAAAATAGCCGTCCTCCACTGCCGCAGCAAATCAGCCAGATAAGACGCCGCTCAATCCGGCCAATACCACACCGGCTCATCCAGCATCCGCTGCCCGACTATCCCGGTCTGGCCGAAATCCTTCTCCAGCACAATGCAATTGCATTCCGGGTCTTGCTGCAACGCCGAGATCAACCGCCGCGCATGAGACACCACCCACACCTGACACTGCTCGGACGCTCGAATGATCAACCGCGCCAATGCCGGCAGCAGGTCTGGATGCAGACTGGTTTCCGGTTCGTTCA
The DNA here is from genome assembly GCF_044746425.1 of Pseudomonas sp. NPDC086112. Classification (NCBI taxonomy): domain Bacteria; kingdom Pseudomonadati; phylum Pseudomonadota; class Gammaproteobacteria; order Pseudomonadales; family Pseudomonadaceae; genus Pseudomonas; species Pseudomonas sp. NPDC086112. The sequence continues at coordinate 110,505 of NZ_JBIVCD010000004.1, forward strand.
ACACCATCAACGTCGGCGGCCGAGGCGTCAGCAATGCCGCAACCAGCAACAAATAGCGCAACGTCCCATCCGATAACTCGGCGGCGGACAACGGCCGCAACAATCCTTCCTGATAAAACTCGATCGCAAATCGGCCACCTTGCAGCAGTGCGATGTTCAGCGTCGCGCCGGGGAACGCGTCGCTGATCGCCGCCTGCAAGGCTTCGGGATCGCCGATTTCGCGGATGGTCTGTAACGCCGCCGCGAGGTCGCGACCGTCGTGGTGCAACACCGGCGTGCGAGTGCCCAGTTGTGGTTGGCGCGCCGGAGCTTCGGCATCGCTGCGAAAGTGATCGTAGAAGCGCCAGCGGCGGATGAATTCACGCAGCTGCAAGACTTCCGGCGAGGTGCGCAAGCTACCAACCTGATCGAACAGGCTGTCGAAATTCGGCGTGCGTTGGGCCAGCACCTCCCAGCTGCGGCCGACCCGTGTGCGAATCATCGGGCCGTCACGATCCACCAGCAGGCTGGCCGGGCGATAGAACGGCCCGGACCAGATGCATTCCCTTTTGATTTCCGGGTCCAGAGAAAACGCGGAAAGACTCTGTTCCTGAAGGCCCAGCGCGATCGAGTAGCTGAAGTCTTCACCGGCAAACCCCAGGCGCAGGCGCTTGGCGCCGTGTCGCATGGTTGCCTGGATCGGGATTTCACCATTGCGCATGCGCTGGGTGATGGTTTCCGGCCCGGCCCAGAAGGTCGAATCCAGCCCACCCTCGCGTGCCAAGCCATTGACCACTCCACCCTGAGCAGTTTCCGCCAGCAGACGCAAGGCGCGGTAGAGATTGGACTTGCCGCTGCCGTTGGGGCCGGTGATCAGGTTCAGCCGTTGAAGCGGAATCACCAATTTATTGATCGAGCGGTAATTGGCCACCGCGAGTGTTTTGAGCATGGGAAGCTTCCTGCTGCAGGGGCCGCCAGTTTGTCTTAGTCGGCGACTGTGAGCGTATGTGGCGAGGGAGCTTGCTCCCGCTGGGCTGCGAAGCGGCCCAAAAAAGTTAAACGAGGTGTGTCAGGCAAAACGAGACAGCAGGTTTTGCGTCTGCTGCGCAGCCGAGCGGGAGCAAGCTCCCTCGCCACAGGCAACCCCCAAGCCCCATGCGATGCAGCAAACCCGTGCACCTGTTGAACCCTGTTCTAAGCTCACAGTCGTATCGTCACTGGCATGTTTGTACAGCGCAAAGGAGTTTGCATGGCAGGTCCCGGATTGAAATTCATGGTTGGCCTGAGCCTCATCGCCCTGCTGAGCGCCTGTGGCGATAAAAAGCCCGTCGAGAAGGACCGCCCACGAGTCTTCGTGCAAGAGGTCAAGCCAACCGATTACGCCGCTGCAGTGACACTCACCGGCGACGTCCAGGCGCGAGTACAAACCGAACTGTCGTTTCGCGTGGGCGGCAAGATCATCCAGCGCATGGTCGATGTCGGTGACCGGGTTTCGGCCAAACAAGTGCTGGCCAAGCTCGATCCCAAGGACCTGCAAACCAGCGTCGACTCGGCCCAGGCCCAGGTCGTTGCCGAACAGGCGCGGGTCAAACAAACCGCCGCCGCCTTCGTTCGCCAACAAAAACTCCTGCCCAAGGGCTACACCAGCCAGAGCGAATACGACTCCGCCCAAGCCGCCTTGCGCAGCAGTCAGAGCGCGCTGACCGCCGCTCAAGCGCAATTGGCCAACGCCCGTGATCAACTGAGCTACACCGCGTTGATTGCCGAAGCGCCGGGAGTGATTACCGCGCGCCAGGCTGAAGTCGGCCAAGTGGTACAAGCCACGGTGCCGATTTTCAGCCTGGCCCGGGACGGCGAGCGTGACGCGGTGTTCAACGTGTACGAGTCACTGCTGACGGAGCCGCCGGCGGACAGATCGATTGTGGTCAGCCTGCTCGACAACCCGAAAATCAAGACCACGGGCACCGTTCGGGAAGTCACGCCGGCAGTCTCGGCGCAGACCGGCACAGTACAAGTCAAAGTCACCCTCGACAGCCTCCCCGAGGGTATGCAGCTGGGGTCGGTGGTGAGCGCCACCGCCAAGCCGGTGGGCAAAACCGCGGTGGAATTGCCTTGGGCGGCCCTGACCAAAAACCTCAGTGACCCGGCCGTGTGGCTGGTGGATGCCGAGGGCAAGGCGCAGTTGCACACCATCACCGTCGGTCGTTACCTGACTGGCAAAGTCATTGTCAGCGCCGGCCTTAACGGGGGCGAAAAAGTCGTCACCGCAGGCGGTCAGTTACTGCATCCGGGCGTGCGCGTGGAGATTGTCGAGAACACCTACCAGCCCCCAGCGACAGGAGCCCAGCCATGAAGCGCCTGTTGCTATTGTCCGCCGGTTTGTTGCTGGTCGCCTGTTCCAAGGAGGAAGCGCCGCCAGAACCGGTTCGGCCGGTGTTGTCGGTGGAAGTGAAGGCGCTCAATCAAGAAAACCTCGGCCGGTTTGCCGGCAGCATTCAGGCCCGTTACGAAAGCAACGTCGGTTTCCGGGTGCCGGGGCGTATCGCCAGCCGTAACGTCGATGTTGGCGCCGAAGTGCAGAAGGGCGCGTTGCTCGCGACCCTCGACCCCACCGATCAGCAGAACCAGTTGCGCTCCGCCCAGGGTGATCTGGCGCGGGTTCAGGCGCAGCTCATCAACGCTCAGGCCAACGCCCGGCGTCAGCAGGAACTGTTCAATCGCGGGGTTGGCGCGCAGGCGCAACTGGACATCGCCCAGACCGACCTGAAAACCACCCAGGCGTCCCTCGATCAAGCCAGGGCCGCCGTCGATCAGGCGAAGGACCAACTCAACTACGTTGAGCTACGCACCGATCACAAAGCCATCGTCACCGCGTGGAACGCCGAAGCCGGGCAAGTGGTCACGGCCGGCCAGCAAGTAGTGACCCTGGCGCAGCCGGACATCAAGGAAGCGGTGATCGACCTGCCCGATACCCTGGTTGATCAGTTGCCAGCCGACGTGGTGTTCCAAGTCGCCTCACAACTGGACCCGAGCATCACCAGCACCGCCATCGTGCGCGAAATCGAACCCCAGGCGCAAAGCGCGACACGCACCCGTCGCGCCCGCCTGAGCCTGGCCGATACGCCACCGGGCTTTCGCCTCGGCACGGCGATCAGCGTGACCCTCAGCTCCGCGATCAAGCCGCGCCTCGAACTGCCGGTGAGTGCGCTGCAGGAGGTCGATGGAAAACTGCGGATCTGGGTTGTTGATCCACAGACGCAAACCGTTTCGCCAAGGGAGGTCAGCCTGATCAGCCGGACCGATGCCACGGTGGTCCTGGCCAACGGCGTGAAAACTGGCGAGCGGGTGGTCAGCGCGGGTGTGAACAGCCTCAAACCGGGGCAGAAAGTGAAAATTGACGAGGACAGCCCGCAATGAAAGGGAGTTTCAACTTATCCGAGTGGGCCCTCAAACATCAGTCGTTCGTCTGGTATTTGATGTTCGTCGCGCTACTGATGGGCGTGTTTTCGTACCTGAACCTCGGTCGCGAAGAAGACCCCTCGTTCACCATCAAAACCATGGTGATCCAGACTCGCTGGCCCGGCGCGACCCAGGAACAGACCCTCAAGCAGGTCACCGACCGGATCGAGAAAAAACTCGAAGAACTCGACTCGCTCGACTACGTGAAAAGCTACACCCGCCCCGGCGAATCTACGGTGTTCGTTAACCTGCTCGACACCACCAGTGCCAAGGACATTCCGCAAATCTGGTACCAGGTGCGCAAGAAGATCAACGACATTCGCGGTGACTTCCCGAAGGGCCTGCAAGGGCCGGGTTTCAACGACGAGTTCGGCGACGTGTTCGGTTCGGTGTATGCCTTTACCGCCGATGGCCTGTCGATGCGCCAGTTGCGCGATTACGTGGAACAGGTGCGTGCCGAAATTCGTGAAGTCCCGGGGTTGGGCAAGGTCGAGATGGTCGGCGAGCAGGATGAAGTGCTGTACCTGAACTTCTCCACCCGCAAACTCGCCGCCCTCGGCATCGATCAGCGTCAGGTGGTGCAGAGCCTGCAATCACAGAACGCCGTGACCCCGGCCGGGGTGATCGAGGCCGGTCCGGAGCGGATTTCGGTGCGGACTTCGGGGCAATTTGCCTCTGAGAAAGACCTGGCCAACGTCAACCTGAAGCTCAACGATCGCTTCTATCGACTGGCCGATATCGCCAACATCAGCCGTGGATACGTCGATCCGTCGACCCCGGAGTTTCGCTTCAACGGCCAGCCGGCCATTGGCCTGGCGATCGCCATGAAGAAGGGCGGCAACATTCAGGACTTCGGCAAGGCGCTGCACCTGCGCATGGTTGAGCTGACGGCGGACCTGCCGGTGGGCGTCGGTGTACACACCGTTTCCGACCAGGCTGTAGTGGTGGAAGAAGCCGTCGGCGGTTTCACCAGTGCGTTGTTCGAAGCCGTGGTGATCGTGCTGATCGTCAGCTTCGTCAGTCTTGGCGTGCGTGCCGGGCTGGTGGTGGCGTGTTCGATTCCATTGGTGCTGGCGATGGTCTTCCTCTTCATGGAATACAGCGGTATCACCATGCAGCGGATCTCCCTCGGTGCGCTGATCATCGCCCTCGGCCTGCTGGTGGACGACGCGATGATCACCGTGGAAATGATGGTCACGCGCCTGGAAATGGGCGAAACCAAAGAGCAGGCGGCGACCTTCGCCTACACCTCGACCGCATTCCCGATGCTCACCGGCACCTTGGTCACCGTCGCCGGTTTTGTGCCGATCGGCTTGAACGCAAGCTCGGCCGGTGAGTACACCTTCACGCTGTTCGCGGTGATCGCAGTGGCGATGCTGGTGTCGTGGATCGTCGCCGTGCTGTTCGCCCCGGTACTCGGTGTGCATATTCTGAGCGCCAATGTGAAACCTCACGACGCAGAGCCTGGGCGCATCGGTCGGGCGTTCAATGGCGGCCTGCTCTGGGCCATGCGCAATCGCTGGTGGGCCATCGGCATTACCGTGGCGCTGTTTGTGCTCTCGGTGTTTTCCATGCAGTTCGTGCAGAACCAGTTCTTCCCGTCCTCGGACCGCCCGGAAATTCTCGTCGACCTGAACCTGCCGCAAAACGCCTCGATCGCCGAAACCCGCAAGGTGGTGGACAAGCTTGAAGCGACGTTCAAGGACGACCCGGACATCGTGCGCTGGAGCACTTACATCGGCGAGGGGGCGATCCGTTTCTACCTGCCTCTCGACCAGCAATTGCAGAACCCGTACTACGCGCAACTGGTGATCGTCAGCAAAGGCCTGGAATCGCGCACGGCCCTGACCGAGCGTTTGCAAAAGCGCCTGCGCGAAGAATTCGTCGGTGTCGGCAGTTACGTCCAGGCGCTGGAAATGGGCCCGCCGGTGGGGCGGCCGATTCAGTACCGGGTCAGCGGCAAAGACATCGATCAGGTGCGCAAACATGCGATTGCCTTGGCCACCGAGCTGGATAAGAACTCGCACATCGGCGAAATCATTTACGACTGGAACGAGCCGGGCAAAGTCTTGCGCATCGACATCGCCCAAGACCGGGCACGGCAACTGGGGTTGTCATCGGAGGATGTGGCGAACCTGATGAACAGCATCGTCGTCGGCTTGCCGGTCACGCAGGTCGATGATGATATTTACCTGATCAACGTGGTGGGTCGTGCCGAGGATGCCGAACGCGGCAGTCCGAAAACCCTGGAGAACTTGCAGATCGTCACCCCGAGCGGCACGTCGATTCCGCTGCTGGCGTTTGCCACGGTGCGGTATGAACTCGAGCAGCCACTGGTGTGGCGTCGTGATCGCAAACCGACCATCACCATCAAGGCCGCGGTGCGCGACGAGATTCAGCCGACCGACCTGGTGCAACAGCTAAAGCCGGACATTGACAAGTTCGCCGCCAGTTTGCCGGTGGGCTACAAAGTCGCCACTGGCGGTACGGTGGAGGAAAGCGGCAAGGCCCAGGGGCCAATCGCCAAGGTGGTGCCGTTGATGCTGTTTTTGATGGCGACCTTCCTGATGATCCAGTTGCACAGCGTGCAGAAGCTGTTCCTGGTGGCCAGCGTCGCGCCGCTGGGCCTGATCGGCGTGGTGCTGGCGCTGATCCCGACCGGTACGCCGATGGGCTTCGTGGCGATCCTGGGGATTCTGGCGCTGATCGGCATCATCATCCGCAACTCGGTGATTCTGGTGACCCAGATCGACTCTTTCGAGAGGAGTGGCTACACGCCGTGGGACGCGGTGGTGCAAGCCACGGAACATCGGCGCCGCCCGATATTGTTGACGGCGGCGGCAGCGAGCCTGGGGATGATCCCGATTGCGCGGGAAGTGTTCTGGGGGCCGATGGCCTACGCGATGATTGGCGGGATCATCATCGCGACGTTGCTGACGCTGCTGTTTTTGCCGGCGCTGTACGTGGCCTGGTACAAGGTTCGCGAGCCGAAGAAAGAGGCATAGAGGCGAGCGCTGCGCGCTCTATTCGCGAGCAAGCCCGCTCCCACATTCGATCGCGTCCGTCTGGACAACTCGGTCGAATGTGGGAGCGGGCTTGCTCGCGAAAGCGTCAGTACCGACACCTCAGACTTGAGCTGCTTACACCTTACGCCAAACACTCGCCAACCAAGGCTGCTGCTCCCGCGGCAGCCCCGTTGGCCGGTAGTAATGCTCAAGCTCCACAAACCCCGCTTCAGTCAGCATTTGCTGCCACACCTGAAGATCGTAATAAGCCCCATAACGCGGCCCGTTCCAGCCTTCCTGATTCTCGCCACGCGGATTAGAGCTGAACAACACACCGCCCGGTTTCAACGCCCCACGCAGTTCCTTCAGCACCCGAGGCAACTCCTGACTCGGAATGTGAAACAGCACGGCATTGGCGAATATCCCGTCAAACCGCTCGGTCGGCAGGTCAAGTTTCAGAAAGTCTTGCTGCCAGACTTCACAACCACTGTCCTCCCGGGCCATCTGTGCAAGCTTTTCAGAACCGTCGAGCCCGACGGCGCTGTGGCCCAGGCGGGTGAAGGTTTTCAGATCGCGGCCAGGGCCGCAGCCAAAATCGAGAATGCTGAACGGCGCCTCACCCTGGATATGCCGCAACAGGGCATCGATGTTCTGGCTGACATCGTGATCGCGAGTGCCTTCACGGAAGTCCTCGGCCACCGCGTTGTAATGGCCCAGGGTGGTGGAAGTGATCTGCTCCAGGTCGTCGGGAGTCTGTTTCATGGTTGGCTGCGCAGGTAATTGGGATTAGCTGAATATACGCCATGACGCCGGGGGCTGCTGCGCAGCCATTCGCGAGCAAGCCCGCTCCCACAATGGATCGCGTCGAACACAAATTCCATGTTCACCGAAGATCGAATGTGGGAGCGGGCTTGCTCGCGAAAGCGGTATCACTGGCGACCAATGACTTCAGCCAGACTCAACTCTGTTTCATCCCCAGACATTCAATGGACCGATCAACCATCGCCTTGGCAATCTCCAGCAAATGCCAGACGGAGAACACCAATGCCCGATCGGCGCCCTTGAGTTGATCGCCGCACTGATACGCCGTGACCGAGGCGCAGCGCAACAGATCCGCCACATAAAGCTGGGCGTCTTCGAAGCTCACGTCTTTGCTGACGTTGTAGAAGCGTAATTCATCGGGCGCCGTCGGCTGCTTGCCGGTGAGGTGGAAATCGATCGCACGGTAGAGCGCCGATCGATCCCTGAGCAGGTCGTCGGTGGCGGTTTCGTTGGTGGGGTTTTCGGGAGGTGGATCGGGTACGGATTTTTTCATTGGTAAAACTCCTGGAATTAATTGGAGCCAACCGTTATCGCGACTAAACGAATAGGGGTGGCGGCTGCACGCAGGTTAGTCGACCGGTCTCCAGGCAATACCGGCGCACCCGAGGGTGCCCTGCGCACAGCCACCATAACTTTCAGGCAATGAAAAACACCTGACATGAGGTGGCGCTGTGCGCCTGGAAAGATCCGGGCGACTAAACCCGATCACTGATGAGCAGTGACGAACCGAGACTAGCCACCAGATTCTGTCGGCGCAAGCGAGCGGAATGATCTAGGAAACGTCCTGCAAATGAAAGGGATCGGGCCTGCTGGCACTCTGATTTTCTTGTGAGAAAACTTACGCTTCGGCGAGGGGATTGTCTTAATGCCAGTCAGTTAAGACGTAACGCGGTCTGTAGCAGCTGGCGAAGCCTGCGTTCGGCTGCGAAGCAGTCGTGAAATCAGAGTTCACGGTGTTTCAGGAAGACTGTGAAAGCAGGATTTGCGACTGCTTCGCAGCCGAACGCAGGCTTCGCCAGCTGCTACAAGGTGAGCATCGCGGCTGCTATCTCGATCAGCGCTTGTTGAGTCCACGCGCCAACCGATCCCCACCCAACTGAATCACCGCCACCAACACCACCAGCAACACAATTACCGTCAACATGATCTGGCTATCAAAGCGCTGATACCCATACCGATAAGCAATGTCCCCCAACCCACCGGCCCCAATCGCCCCGGCCATGGCTGACGAGTTGATCATCGTCACCAACGTAATGGTGAAACCACCGACAATCCCCGGCAGCGCCTCGGGCAACAGCACATGCCAGACGATATGCCAGCGTCGGCAGCCCATCGCCTGCGCCGCTTCAATCAACCCATGGTCGACCTCGTGCAAACTGACCTCGGCGATGCGTGCAAAGAACGGCGTGGCCGCAATGGTCAGCGGCACCACGGCTGCCCAAACGCCATACGTGGTGCCGACGATCAGGCGGGTAAACGGAATCAGCGCCACCATCAAAATCAGAAACGGAATCGAGCGGAACAGGTTCACGAACGCGCCCAACGCACGATTCAGCGCCGGTGCTTCGTAGATCCCGCCTTTGGTGCTGGTGACCAGAATCACCGCCAACGGAATGCCCGCCAGCAGCGCGATCAGCGACGACACACCCACCATCAAAAACGTGTCGATAAAACCCTGAAGCAACCGATCAAACCACATAACCCAGCACCTCCACCTGTTGCGCCCAGTTGCCGGCGCGCTGACGCAATTCCTCGGTGCCGAGGGACGAACCGGTCACCGCCAGCAACAATTGCCCGAGTGCATGGCCCTGAATCCGTTCCACGCCCCCTTGCAGCAAGCGCACGCGACCACCGAGAGCGCTGAACAGCGCCGCCAGGTCTGGCTCCTCGCTCGTGCTGCCGGTGAATTGCAAACGCAGCACCACAGCGGCGTCCGAAGACTGCGGCTGTGGACGCAAGCGGCTTTGCAGTTCTTCCGGCAGGCCGTGTTGCAGCGGCGCGAGCAAGGTCTTGCTGACCTCATGTTGCGGGTTGCCAAAAACTTCCCAGACCGGCCCTTGCTCGACGATTCGCCCATGTTCCAGCACCACCACCCGATCACAGATATCGCGGATTACCGCCATCTCGTGGGTGATCAGCACGATGGTCAAACCCAGCCGTTGATTGATCTCGCGCAGCAGGCCGAGGATCGATTGCGTGGTCTCCGGATCCAGCGCCGACGTCGCCTCGTCACACAGCAGAATCTCGGGATCATGGACCAGTGCGCGGGCGATGCCGACGCGTTGTTTCTGCCCGCCGGACAGCTGCGCCGGGTAGGCTTTGTGTTTCTCTTGCAGGCCCACCAGTTCCAGCAGCTCGCGAACTTTCTGCTCGCGCGTCTCCTTGGGCACACCGGCGACTTTCAGCGGCAATTCGACGTTCTGCCAAACCGTCTTGGCCGACATCAAATTGAAGTGCTGGAAGATCATGCCGATCCGTCGCCTTAGCGCCACCAGGCGGTCTTCGTCGAACTCGCCGATGTCCACCTGATCGATCAGCACCCGCCCGCTGCTCGGTTGTTCGAGGCGGTTGATGGTGCGGATCAGCGATGACTTGCCGGCACCGCTGCGACCGATGATGCCGAACACTTCACCGCGCTGGATCGCCAGGTCGATGCCGTGCAAGGCCGCCACCGGACCTTGCTGACCGTTGTAGGTTTTGCCCAGGCCGATAAAGCGCACGTGGGCGCGATTGAGGTCTGGGTGCAGTTCGGTTTGTGTGGCGTTATGTGGCTCCGGAAGTTCCAGTCGCCGTTGGATCGCGGCTGTCATGCTCAGCTTTCCCAGCCGGCTTGATAGAGCTTGCCGTGGGCTTTATCCAGCGCCGCACGAACGGCTGGCGAATGCTGGTAGATGTCGACGAACTTGATCAGCCGCGGGTCGGTTTTGCTTTTCGGCTGGATCACGAACTGGATCACGTATTCCTTGTGATCGAGGCCATCGAACAGCAGGGCGGAACTGGCATCGAAGGTCTTCGACAGACGGATGTAGGCCGGGTAGCCCTGGACCAGATCGGCGTCGTCGTAGGCGCGCACCAGTTGCACGGCCTCGACCTGAAGGATTTTGATTTTCTTCGGGTTGGCGATGATGTCTTCTTCGGTGGCCTTGTAGCCGACGCCCGGTTTGAGGGTGATCAGCCCGGCCTTGGCCAGCAGTTGCAGGCCGCGACCACTGTTGATCGGGTCGTTGGCGATGGCCACGCTGGCACCTTCGGGCAAATCGTCGAAGCTTTTGTATTTCTTCGAGTAGAGGCCGACGTTGTTGATGATGCCCGGGGCGAACGGCACCAGGTCAAAACCGGCGGCGGCCTTGGCGTTTTCCAGGAACGGGATGTGCTGGAAATAGTTCACGTCGATGTCGCCCGAGGCGAGGCTGACGTTGGGGGCGATCCAGTCGCTGAACTCCACCAGTTCGACTTTCAGGCCTTGTTTAGAGGCTTCTTCTACGGCGGCTTCCAGGGGAATGGCGAAGGCGGCGGTGGTGCCGACCTTCAGCGGTGCGTCGGCGGCGAAGGTGACGGAACTGAAGAGGCCGAGGGCCAGGGCCAGTGCTTTGACTGGGTGGGTTAAGAGTTTTTTTGTCATGATGGTTTTCCAGTCAGGGCATTGAATGTGTGGTGTTTGGGTGGGCCTCTTCGCGAGCAAGCCCGCTCCCACAGTGGATCGAGTCGGGCACAAATTTTGTGTTCACCACAGATCTAATGTGGGAGCGGGCTTGCTCGCGAAGCTTTTAGCGCCGGTAACCGGCGCCTGTGTGTTGCTCAGGCAAATGCGCTTGGCCGTGAAACAGCTTTTCCCGCAGGCTGCCGTCGTCGTAAGCGGTCTTGTACGACCCTCTGCGCTGCAACTCCGGAATCACCAGTTCAATGAAATCCACATAGCTTTCCGGGGTGACAATCCGTGTCAGGTTGAAGCCGTCCAGACCGGTTTCGGCGATCCACGACTCCAGCTCATCCGCCACCTGCTCAGGCGAGCCGACCACGGTGATGTAGCGGCCACCGAGGGCGTGTTGTTCCAGCAGTTTGCGGCGGGTCCAGTCGTTGTTTTGCAGGTTCTTGGTGGCGGACTGGATGGCGTTGCTCTTCACGTACTGGATCGGTTCGTCGAGTTCGTACTCGGAAAAATCGATCCCGGTGGACGCCGAAAAGTGCGCCACGCCGGCCTCGGCACTGGCGTAGCTCAGGTACTCGGCGTGCTTGGCCCAGGCCAGCTCTTCTGTCTCACCGACGATCACGTTTAAGCCCATGAACACCTTGATGTCCCAGGGATTGCGCCCGGCTTCGACGGCGCTGGCGCGAACCTTGTCCACCTGAACCCGGGTCGCCGGTTTGTTCTGACCGCTGATGAACACGCACTCGGCATGCCGACCGGCGAACAGCAAACCGCGATCGGAGCTGCCGGCCTGGAACAGCACCGGCGTGCGTTGCGGCGACGGTTCGCAGAGGTGATAGCCCTCGACCTGATAGAACTCGCCCTTGTGCTCGATCTTGTGCACTTTCGCAGGTAAGGCGTAGATCCGCTGTTCGCGGTCGTTGAGCACCGCGCCGTTTTCCCAGCTGCCTTCCCAGAGTTTGTAGAGCACTTGCAGGTACTCGTCGGCCTGGTCGTAGCGGCGGTCGTGTTCCACCTGTTCGCTCAGGCCCATGGCCTTGGCGGCGCTGTCGAGGTAGCCGGTGACGATGTTCCAGCCGACCCGTCCACGGCTCAAATGATCAAGCGTCGACATACGCCGGGCGAACAGATATGGCGGCTCGTAGGTCAGGTTGGCGGTCAGGCCGAAGCCGAGGTTTTTGGTGACGGCGGCCATGGCCGAGACCAGCAGCAGCGGGTCGTTGACCGGCAACTGGATCGACTCTTTGAGCGGCACGTCCACCGAGTTTTGATAGACGTCGTACACGCCGACGATGTCGGCGATGAACAAACCGTCGAACAGTCCGCGTTCCAGCAACTGAGCCAGTTCAGTCCAGTATTCGATGGTTTTGTATTGGGTCGAGGTGTCCCGTGGATGGGTCCACAGGCCATGGTTGATGTGCCCGATGCAGTTCATGTTGAACGCGTTGAGCAGGATTTTCTTTTTGGCATCAGCCATCAAATGGTCCCTCGCAATGGAGGGTTTTCATCGTTGAGGTAGTAGTTGCCGATGGCGTGATATTTCCAGCGCACCGGGTCGTGCAGGGTATGCACCCGGGCATTGCGCCAGTGGCGATCCAGGCCGTGTTCGGCCAGGGTCGCCTGGCTGCCGGCCAGTTCGAACAGTGTGCTGCCGGCGGCGAGGGAGATTTCGGTGCTGATGGCCCGGGCTTCGGCAACGGCAATCGACGCGGCGGCGACGGTCTCGGCATTGGTGTCGGCCTGGGCCTGATCGAGGAATTCGCCGGAGCGTTCCAGCAGGGCTTCGGTGGCGTGCAGGCGGATACTCAAGTGGCCGAAGCTCTTGATGGTCAGCGGGTCTTCGGTGGCTTTTTCATGAGTGGCGTCGATCCACGGCCGGGTCTTGGTGCGCACAAAATGCAGCGCATCTTCATACGCGGCGCGGGCGATGCCAGTGTCGATGGCGGCATGGAGAATCTGCGCCAACGGGCCGACGGTGGTCGGGCGCTCGAAAGCGCTTTGAAACGGGATCACGTCCTCGGCGGCGACGTAGACATCCTCGAACACCACCGAACCGCTGCCGGTGGTGCGCTGGCCGAAACCGCTCCAGTCGTCGATCACCGTCAGCCCTTTGCTATTGCGCGGGACGAAGGCCAATTGCTGCACGCCGTTTTCGTCCACCACTGACGTGGGGATGCGCTGGGCATAAATCGCGCCGGTGGCGTAGAACTTGCGGCCGTTGATGCGGTAGCCGTTGCCATCGCGAGTCAGGCTGGTGACGCGATCATGGGCGGTTTTGGTGCCCAGTTCCGCGAGTGCATTGCCGAAGCGCTGGCCGGCCAACACTTCTGCGTACAGGCGTTTTTTCTGCTCATCGGTGCCGTTTACGCGCAGCACTTCAAGGGCATAGAAATGGTTCTGCGGGATTTGCCCGAGGGAGCCGTCGGCCTGGGCGATCAACGCGATGACCTTGGCCAGGGTGACGTTGGAAACCCCGGCGCCACCGTATTCCTTTGGCACGCTGATGCCCCAAAGACCCGAACGGGAAAACACTTCCAGTTCCGGGTACGGCAAACGACGCTCGCGGTCGCGCAGGGCGCTGTCGCGTTTGAAATCATCGGCCAGGTCACTGGCGACAATCAGGGCTTGCTCATCGCTGGTGATGACCGCGACGTGGTGAGAAAGAGTCATGTGTTTCTCCAGGGATCTGGTCAAAAGGTTCTGGTCGTCAGATCCAGGAATGCCGCGCAGGCAAGGTTCCATTGAGGTGGTAAGCGCCGACCGCGTGATACTTCCAGCGCACCGGGTCGTGCAGCGTGTGCACCCGGGCATTGCGCCAGTGGCGGTCGAGGTTGAATTCGGCGAGGGTGGCGCGGCTGCCGGCCAGTTCGAAGAGTTTTTCGCTGGCCAGCAGCGAGATCTCGGTGGTCAGTACTTTGGCTTCCGCCACGGCAATCGAGGCGCGCGCAGCGGACTCGGCGGTGAGCGGCGCGGCGTTGACCTGATCGAGTACTTGGCCTGCCTTGCGCAGCAGTGCTTCGGCGGCGTGCAGTTCGATTTTCAGCTTGCCGATGTCGGCGATCACATAGAGGTCGTCGCTGGCCCGGTCGACCTTGGCGTCGATCCACGGCCGTGCGCGTTTTTGCACGAATTCGATGGCGTCATCGATGGCGCCCCGGGCAATGCCGGCGTCGATGGCTGCTTGAATCAACTGCGACACGGCGCCTTGAGTATTCGGGCTGTCGTTGATCTTCCAGTTATCCACCACCAGCTCGGCGTCGACCCGCACGTTGTTGAGCAAAAGGGTGCCGCTGGCGGTGGTGCGCTGGCCGAAACCCGACCAGTCATCAACGATGCGCAGCCCGGGTGTACCGCGACGGACGAAGGCCAGCACTTGCTTGCCGTCGTCGTTCAGCGCCTTGACGGCCACCCAGTGGGCGAACAACGCGCCGGTGGAATAGAACTTCTGCCCGTTGATGACGAAGCCATCGCCGTCGGCGCTGATCCGCGCCTTGAGCTCCAGGGTATTTTTGGTCCCGCGCTCCGGTCCCGCGTTACCGATCCGCCAGCCTTCGAGCACGCTTTTGAACAGCTGTTTTTTCTGCGACTCGGTGGCGGCGCCGAGGATCAGGTTGAGAATCCCGAACTGGTTCTGCGGGATCTGCCCCAACGCCGGGTCGGCCGCGGAAATGATCGCGAACACCGAGGCCAGGGTGACGAATGAAACCTGCGGGCCACCGTATTCTCGCGGGATGGAAATACTGCCCAGACCGCTGCGGGTGAACTGCTCGATTTCCGACCACGGCAACTTGCGTTGCTGGTCACGTTTGGCTGCTTGCAGGCGGGCGACTTGCGCCAGCTCATGGGCCGCCTTGATGGCTTGTGCGTCGTTGCGCAAGACCTGCGCGGGCAACAACAATGGGGCGATGTCCAGATCACTCTGGATTACTGCGTCTGCCAGACTGGACATCAGTGCCGCTCCTTGGCTGCACGCAATGCCCTGGCGATTTGCACTGGGGTGATTGTGTTCCGGACCATACCTACCTCACATCTCATGAAAGCGCCGCATGGGTTGCGGCGAACGAAAAACACGAATGTCCGGTGGTCCGGTGTATATACCCTAAACGTGTATAAATAATTAATGAACTAACTTTTAGGAATATGCATAGAAGGTACGTTACTCACCCGATAGATGAGTTGGCACGCCCCTTGTAGCAGCTGGCGAAGCCTGCGTTCGGCTGCGTAGCAGTCGTCAAACCTGAGCTCGCGGTTTAACTGAATGACCGCAGTGTCTGATTTCACGACTGCTACGCAGCCGAACGCAGGCTTCGCCAGCTGCTACATGGATCTCAGTGTTTGCGGGGTTCGGCGGCCATGAGTAACTCCTTTGGCCGGGCCTTCAAATAGGGATTGGCGCAACCGATCTTCAATCTGCGCGGTGGTGCCCACCGCGAGTTGTTACCCACCCGATCAAGAATGCAGTAGGTCACTTCCAGTCGAAGGTCTTCGCCGGCCTCGACAATGATCGCTGGGGGCACCCACACCTGAATCGGCTGACCCACATCGCAAGCCTTGAGCTTGGGCAGGTCCATGCGCACGTCGCCCCAGCGCAAGGTGATTTCGTCTTCGGCGGCCATGTTCAGGTACGGTTCGATGGTCAACGGGACACCGCGCTTGACCTGGTTCGGATTGACCCCCTGACGGCGAATAGTCTCGGGGATAAACACCGGCGCCAGGCTCTGGTTTTCCTCATCGCAAAGGGGCGAGGGCAGGCCGCCCGGGCAATCGAGTTTGATCTGGACGTGCGCCGCCGGTGATACCGCTGGCCCTTGCCCCACCTGCATGACCTTGTAATGGACGCGGGCAGAACCATTGGCAATGAAGCTTTCCGGCACCCGCAGGCTCACGGCTTTACTGTCATGGTCGGCCCCCAACACGCTGGAGGCGACATAGCAGTTGTCCCAAAACAGCTCGATCAGATCGCCTTCATCCATGCCGGGGTAGGGTGGCACGTCGATCATAAGATGAGCGGCCGAGGTGATGTTGATACCGGCCTTGTGGCTTTGCGCCAGGGTCGGGGCTGCAAGTTCAGGTTTGTTGGAAGTGCTGGTCATGGGTTTCTCTCCTTGAGGCTTTGCCGCGAAGTCCATTTCTGAAAGATCGAAAGGCGTGAATTACCAAGCAACAAAACGATTCGCTATTGGCGCGATTAAATAATAATGAGTGTGATGGCTGTTGCCTGTTGGGAACTAGATAAGAGTGCGTTTGAATAGGTGTCAATAGCGTGGGTTGGTTAAAGGTTAGTTCTTGCGTGATTCAGAAAGCTCCTACGCAGTAGGGTTAATAAACCGCATCACTCTGTCGAATAAAGTGGGGTATTTGGTGGGTTTTATGCCTCTGAGGCAGCAACCCTCTGAGCGTGGGTAGCAGGGTATTTTATAAATTTTAGGCGATATGAATCTGTTGCAGGACATATATATGTACCGCATGGGAGGCCGGGAAGTTATTTAGGGTGGGGCGAAGGGTGTAAGTCGTTGAAAGATGCTATTTGCTTTTATAAAGCGGAGTTAATGCCACTTCCATCCATGGAAGTTGACAGTTTTCGAGTGGGGCAGCACTAAGCGTTATTAAGAAACTTGCTGAGAAACTGCTTCGTCCGTTCCTCTTTCGGGTTGGCGAACAGTGCCTTGGCTTCGCCTTGTTCGACGATCACACCCTTGTCGAAAAACACCACACGGTTGGCCACGTCCCGGGCAAAGCCCATTTCGTGGGTAACGATCACCATGGTGCGTTTCTCCTCGGCCAGGCCGCGGATGGTCGCCAGCACTTCACCCACCAGTTCCGGGTCCAGCGCCGAGGTCGGTTCATCGAACAGGATCACTTCCGGTTCCATCGCCAACGCTCGGGCAATCGCCACACGTTGTTGCTGACCGCCGGAGAGGCGTCGCGGGTAAGCGTCTTCCTTGCCCGCCAGGCCGACCTTGGCCAACAGCTTTTTACCCAGGGCAACGGCTTCGGCGCGCGGGATCTTTTTCACCACCAACGGGCCTTCGATCACGTTTTCCAGGGCCGTGCGATGGGGGAACAGGTTGAAGTTCTGGAACACAAAACCCACGTGCTGGCGCAAGCGCCGTACCAGGCTCTGCTGCTGGTTCAGGGGACGGCTGCCATCGATCTCGATGTCGCCGACCTTGATCCGGCCGCTGCTAGGCTCCTCGAGAAAGTTCAGGCAACGCAGGAAGGTGGTCTTGCCCGAGCCACTGGGGCCGATGATCGCCACCACCTCGCCTTCCTTCACCTGCAGATCGATGCCGTTGAGCACCACCTGACCCTTGAACTGCTTTGTCAGTTTTTCCACGACAATCATTGGGTCAGGACTCCTGGTCGTGCCGATTGACCCGCGCTTCCAACTGGTTCTGCAGGTGCGACAGTACAGTCGCCAGAACCCAGTAGATCAGCGCAGCGGCAAGATACATGGTGAAAATTTCGAAGGTGCGAGCGGTGATCAGCTGTGCCTGACGGAACAGCTCCGGCACCTGAATGGTGGCTGCCAGCGCCGTGTCCTTGACCAGCGAGATAAAGCTGTTGCCCAACGGTGGCAAGGCCGTGCGAGCCGCTTGCGGCAGGATGGCCCGGCGCAGGGTTTGCGCGCGGGTCATGCCGATACTGGCGGCGGCTTCCCACTGGCCGCGCTCGATGGAGCTGATGGCGGCACGCAGGATTTCGCAGGCGTAGGCGGCCATGTTCAGCGAGAAGCCGATCAGGGCCGCTGGCAATGGATCAAGTTCGATGCCCAATTGCGGCAAGCCGTAATAGATCACGAACAGTTGCACCAGCAACGGCGTGCCGCGAAAGAACGACACGTAGATGCGGGCGATCCAGCTCACCAGTTTGAAGCGCGACAGCCGCATCAACGCCAGGCCGAAGCCCATGAGCAAGCCGAAGAACATTCCGCCCAGGCTCAGGATGACCGTGTAGTACGCGCCCTTGAGCAGAAAGGGCGCGGAGTCCAGCGCAAGTTGGAAAGCTTCTCCCATTATTGAGTGACGTCAGCGCTGAAGTATTTTTCCGACAGCTTTTTCAGCGTACCGTCGGCACGCAGCTTGTCGATGGCTTTGTTCACCGCGGCCAGCAGCTCAGGCTCGCCTTTGCGCAGGGCAATACCGGCTTCCTGGCGGGAGAACGCTTCGCCGGCGGCGGCAGTGTCCTTGGCCTTCCTGGCATATTCCAGCGCGGCCAGGCGGTCGATCAGAATGGCGTCGATGCGGCCGACGCGCAGATCCTGGAACTTGGTCGGATCATCTTCGTAGGTGCGGATCTCAGCCTTAGGCACATTCTCTTTCACCCACTGCTCGTAGTTGGTACCCAGACCTACGCCGACTTTCTTGCCGGCCAGATCGGCGGCGGTCTTGATGGTGTCTTTGTTTTTGGTCAGGGTCAGCGCCTGAATCCCGGAAACGGTGTAAGGCGTGGAGAAGTCGTACTTCTTCTTGCGCTCTTCGGTGATGGTCACCTGGTTGATCACCGCGTCCAGACGCTTGGATTCCAGGGCTGCGAGGATGCCTTCCCATTTGGTCGGCTGCAGTTTGACCTTCACGCCCAGCTCTTTGGCCAAGGCTTCGGAGAACTCGACTTCGAAGCCGCTCAGTTTGCCGGCCTCGTCGACGAAGCTGAACGGTGGATAAGTGCCTTCCAGACCGACGTTGATCACGCCTGCGTCCTTGATTTTTTGCAGTTGCTCACCGGCAACTGCCTGCCCGAGCAGGCCGGCGCTCAGCGCCAGGCCCAGCGAACCCACCAGCAGATTTCGACGTAATGCGGAAAAATTCATGACAAGCCCCTGTGTTTTCTTATGGAAGACGCTTATGGAAAGTTGGCAAATTCGGGATTTGAACGACTGCGATATCCTGCCCTAAAGCAGCTTATGCGTCTTGCTGCAAATTCGCCTGCGGCGCGACTATATGATGTTGCCTTTAGATACGAAAATACTAAATATCAAGTTTGTTATTTCTTAATTGCATATTAATTTGAGATCGCTTTCGCGGGCAAGCCTCGCTCCTACAGGAGGGTGCGGTTAAACCGTAGGAGCGAGGCTTGCCCGCGAAGAGCGCGATGCGCTCTCAGAACACCGAGGTATAGGCAAACAACGCCGGCGCCCCACCGGTGTGCAGGAAGATGATCGGGCCGTCATTGAAGCGCTGGCGCCCAATGCCGTCGAGCAAACCGGCCATGGCCTTGCCGGTGTACACCGGATCCAGCAACAACCCTTCCTGGCTCGCCAGCAGCTTCAGCGCCGACAGTGTCCCGGCATTCGGCTCGCCATAACGCGGGCCGAAATATTCGTCCCACAAATCGATTTTGAAATTCGCCGGCAGGCCCACGCCCAGCAGCTCGGCCGTGCGCTCGGCGAGGCCCTGGACTTTCGGTCGTTGATCTTCATCGCTACGGGAAACAGTCACGCCGATCACTGGCAAATCCGGCAGTGCTTCGCTCAAAGCCAGCGCCAGGCCGCTGTGGGTGCCGGCACTGCCGGACGCCAGCACCACGGCGGCGAATTGCAGCCCGGTGTCCTTGATCTGTTCGGCCAGTTCCAGGCCTGCACGGACATAACCCAAAGCGCCCAATGCATTCGAGCCACCAATCGGCACCAGATACGGCTTCTTGCCGTTACTGCGCAGACGCCCGGCCAGCGCTTCCAATTGCTCGTCGGCGTTGTCGAGGTTTTCCACCAGCTCGACCTTGGCATCGAACAGGTCCAGCAACAGCCGATTGCCGTTGCCGATATAGTTGCTGTCGTCAGTGCCCAGCGGATTTTCCAGCAGGGCCACGCAGCCCAGGCCAAGCTTGGCCGCAATGGCAGCGGTCTGGCGCACGTGGTTGGACTGGATCGCGCCTGCAGTGATCAATGTATCAGCGCCCTGGGCCAGGGCATCGGCAGCCAGGTATTCGAGTTTGCGTAGCTTGTTGCCACCCAGTGCCAATGGCGTCAGGTCATCGCGTTTGACGTACACATCGCGGCCCAGCCAGGTCGACAGGCGTTCGAGTTTTTCCAGGGGCGTAGGATGACCGAGCAGGTCGAGGCGGTTAAAGCGGGCAAGCTGTTGTTTGATCATGGGTCCGTACTGGCGGAGGAAGATGTCAGGACTATAGGCACGGGTATTTAGTGGGGCAACTGCCAATCGCTTATAGCCAAAAGTATTGAGCACAGCACTATTGGTTCTTAATTCGGCTGCAAGCCGTTGCCGTAAAGTAATCGCGGTTATCGCGGCCAGACAGTCCGGCCGCCCGTGAGGAGTTTTTACCGTGAGCGAGCGTTCCAGCCATTGGCAATTGCAGACCATAGTCAGCCAACTGCGTACGGCGCGTGAGCAGTGGCGCGCACAAAACGGCCGTGCCAGCGGCGAGCAGGGCGGTCGCGAGTTGCCGTCCCGAGCGGCCATGGCGGATATTCTCGAAGCCTTGTGCGGTGCGTTGTTCCCGATGCGTCTGGGCCCGGTGGATTTGCGCGAGGAGAGTGAAGACTTCTACGTCGGTCACACACTCGACGTGGCATTGAACGCGTTGTTGGCTCAGGCGCGGCTCGAACTGCGTTACGCCGCGCGCCACAGTGCCCAGGCAGACACTGAAGTCGAGGCCAAAACCATCCAGATCATTCAGGATTTCGCCCTGGCTTTGCCGGGGCTGCGCACTCTGCTGGACACCGACGTACTGGCGGCCTATCACGGCGACCCGGCGGCTCGCAGTGTCGACGAAGTGTTGCTCTGCTATCCGGGAATTCTGGCGGTGATTCACCATCGTCTGGCCCATCATTTGTATCGCGCCGGCTTGCCGCTACTGGCGCGGATCAGCGCGGAAATCGCCCACTCGGCCACCGGCATCGACATCCATCCGGGTGCGCAGATCGGTCGCAGTTTCTTTATCGATCACGGGACGGGCGTGGTGATCGGCGAGACCGCGATCATTGGCGAGCGCGTGCGGATTTATCAAGCGGTGACCCTGGGCGCCAAGCGCTTCCCGGCGGATGAAGACGGCCAGTTGCAAAAGGGCCATCCGCGGCATCCGATCGTCGAGGACGATGTGGTGATCTATGCCGGCGCGACGATTCTGGGGCGCATCACCATCGGCAAGGGCTCGACCATCGGCGGCAACGTCTGGCTGACCCGCAGTGTGCCGGCGGGGTGCAACCTCAGCCAGGCGAATTTGCAGCATGATGATGGGACACAAAAGTAAGCCTGTGAAAATGTTCGCTGTCTGATCGGCCGCCTTCGCGAGCAAGCCCGCTCCCACATTAGATCGCGTACCTGTCCCGCGCCTCGGTCTAATGTGGGAGCGGGCTTGCTCGCGAATGGTTTCAAGCCGAACCAGGATAATGGCATTTAGCTAATTTCCCGCTGAACGAATCCCCCAAACCCCGCGTAATACCCATCCTTGAGCTAGCGTACGAAAAGTACCGCCGAGCCCTGCGATTAGTCCTTAGCCCCCTATCCATGTTTAACTTGAACGCTCATTCAAGTTAAACCGTCGGTTTGCTGCCCGCTCACAACAGGAGGCTTGCCTTTGCCGAGTCCGTTTTTGATTGCCCTGTTTCACCCCCTTGAGGTGCACTTTTGATGAGTGCATCGTCCACCCCCGCAAGCGGCCAGGTCCGCATGAATCCGCCGGTGTTTTATTTCGCGGCGACCTTTATTTTGTTGTTCGCCGTTGTGGTCATGGCGATACCCGAACAGGCCGGTGCCTGGCTTCTGGAAGCGCAAAACTGGGCGGCCAATACGGTCGGCTGGTACTACATGCTCGCGATGACGCTGTATCTGGTCTTCGTGGTGGTCACCGCCTTGTCTGGCTACGGCAAGATCAAGCTCGGTGCCGACCACGACGAGCCCGAATTCAGCTACCTGTCCTGGGCCGGCATGCTGTTTGCCGCCGGGATCAGCATCACGCTGTTTTTCTTTTGCGTGTCCGAACCGCTGACGCACCTGGCACAACCGCCGCAAGGTGAGGCTGGTACGGCGGATGCGGCGCGTCAGGCGATGCAGATTCTGTTTCTGCACTGGGGCCTGCACGGTTGGGGCGTGTTCGCCTTCGTCGGCATGGCGCTGGCTTATTTCGCCTATCGACATAACCTGCCGCTGGCTCTGCGTTCGGCGCTGTATCCGTTGATCGGCAAGCGCATCAACGGCCCCATCGGTTACGCGGTGGATGGCTTCGGCATCATCGCCACGGTGTTCGGCCTCGGCGCCGATATGGGCTTTGGTGTTTTGCACCTCAACTCAGGGCTCGATTACCTGTTCGGCATCGCCCACACCCAGTGGATTCAGGTTGGGTTGATCACGCTGATGATGGGCGCGGCGATCATCGTTGCGGTGTCCGGCGTCGATAAAGGCGTGCGGGTGATGTCCGACATCAACATGCTGCTGGCCTGTGCGCTGCTGCTGTTCGTGTTGTTCGCCGGCCCCACCCAGCACTTGCTCAACACGTTGATCCAGAACATCGGCGATTACCTCGGCGCCTTGCCGATGAAGAGTTTCGACCTCTACGCCTATGACAAACCGAGCGACTGGCTGGGTGGCTGGACGGTGTTCTACTGGGCCTGGTGGATTGCATGGTCGCCGTTCGTGGGCCTGTTCATCGCACGGATTTCCCGGGGCCGGACCATCCGTGAATTCGTCTTCGGCGTGCTGTTGATTCCGCTTGGTTTCACCCTGGCGTGGATGTCGATCTTCGGCAACAGCGCCATCGATCAGGTCCTCAACCACGGCATGAGCGCGCTCGGTATGTCGGCCATCGACAACCCGTCGATGACCCTGTACCTGCTGCTGGAAACCTACCCGTGGAGCAAAACCGTGATTGCGGTCACGGTGTTCATCAGCTTCGTGTTCTTCGTGACCTCCGCCGACTCCGGCACTGTGGTGTTGTCGACGTTGTCCGCCAAGGGTGGCAACCCGGATGAAGACGGGCCGAAATGGCTGCGAGTATTCTGGGGCGCGATGACGGCGTTGGTGACCAGCGCGCTGTTGTTCTCCGGCAGCATCGACGCCTTGAAGTCAGCGGTGGTGCTGACCTCGTTGCCGTTCTCGTTGATTTTGCTGCTGATGATGTGGGGGCTGCACAAGGCGTTTTATCTGGAATCGCAGAAGCAGATCGCGCAACTGCATTCCCTCGCGCCGGTGTCCGGCTCGCGACGCGGAGGTTGGCGTCAGCGCTTGAGTCAGGCGGTGCATTTCCCGTCGCGCGATGAGGTCTATCGCTTCCTCGATGCGACGGTGCGCCCGGCGATTGAAGAAGTGACGGCAGTGTTCGTCGAGAAGGGCTTGCACGTGGTCACTCAGCCCGATCCGGCCAATGACAACGTCAGCCTGGAGATCGGTCACGGCGAACTGCATCCGTTCATCTATCAGGTGCAGATGCGCGGGTACTTCACGCCATCGTTCGCCCGTGGCGGCATGGGTTCCAAGCAACTCAACAACCGCCGTTACCACCGCGCCGAAGTGCATTTGCGCGAGGGCAGTCAGGATTACGATCTGGTGGGCTACACCAAGGAGCAGGTCATCAACGACATCCTTGACCAGTACGAGCGGCACATGCAGTTCCTGCACCTGGTGCGTTGATTGAGAAGGGTGGCGCTGACGTCTTGTCAGGCGTCAGTGCTCATCGTCATGAACAACACCAGCGCCGCCACCGGTACGCCGAATACTGCGCTACCCACCACCAGTTCCGTGCTCAACGGCTGGCCGGCATTGACCATGCCGACCGCGCCGTTGATCAAGGTCAACGCCAGCCATAGCACGACAAAACTGTAGGCCAGGGTCTGACGGGAGAAACCGATTTTCTCGCCGATGAACAGCATCAGCGCCAGCAGGACCAGGCCGAAGAAGATGATGATGGTGGTGTGCATGATGCATTCCCCTCCTTCAGATGTGTGGTGTCTTTGAGGTCGTCTTCGCGGGCAAGCCTCGCTCCTACAGGTTTTTGTGTCGAACGACACTGCGTTTGTAGGAGCGAGGCTTGCCCGCGAAGGCGACATTGCTGATTCACCCCAATACATCGAGCATAGTTAAACCAACCCACCATTCACCCGCAAAATCTGCCCATTGACCCAAGCCGAATCCGGCCCCACCAGAAACGACACAACGCGAGCAATATCCTCCGGATGACCCAAACGCTCCAGTGGAGGCATCTTGGCGAAAGTCTGGATTTGCTCTTCGCTCTTGCCGTGCAGAAACAGCTCAGTCGCCACCGGGCCAGGCGCCACCGCGTTGACGGTGATGTTGCGCCCGCGCATTTCCTTGGCGAACACCTGGGTCAGGGATTCCACAGCCGCTTTGCTGGCGATGTACACCGCATAGCCCGGCAAGTTAAGGCCAACGGTGCTGCTGGAGAAGTTGATGATCCGGCCGCCGCTGTTCAGACGCGTCGCCGCTTCACGCAAGGTGTTGAAGGTGCCGCGGGCGTGGATGTTGAAAGTCTGGTCGAACAGTTCGTCGGTGTACTGCGCCAGCGGCATCACGTTGAGGATGCCGGCGTTGTTGATCAGCGCATCGACCTTGCCCAGTTGCGCTTCGGTCTCGTCGAACAACCGGCGCACGTCATCGGCATTGGCCACGTCAGCCTTGACCGCTATGGCCTGATGCCCGGCCTGACGCAACTCCACCACCAGTTTTGAGGCTTCAGTGGCGCTGCTGGCGTAGTTGATGGCGACGGCGAAACCTTCGCTGGCCAGTTGCCTGGCGATCACAGCGCCGATGCCGCGGGAGGCGCCGGTCACGATGGCAACTTTCGAAGTTTGAGCAGTCATGGCGTTGAGTCCTTGGAGTGGTTTGAAGTGGAGCCAGACTCACATGTTTACTCAGGCCGATAAATGCATGAGAGTTGCCTTGACTGTTCAATAATCACCAACAATCGAGTGCCAGGAGTGACCCGTGGATCAAGTCAAAGCGATGAAGGTGTTCGTGCGGATCTACGAGCGCAGCAGCTTCACCCTGGCGGCCGATGACCTGAATCTGCCGCGGGCGACGCTGACCCACACGCTGAATCAGTTCGAAGCCTGGCTCGGTACTCGTTTACTGGAGCGCAGCACCCGCAAGGTCCGTCCGACGCTGGACGGAGAGGCGTATTACCTGCGTTGCGTGCAGTTGCTGGCGGAACTGGAAGAGGCCGAACTGGCATTTCGCAGCGTAGCGCCGAAAGGGCGGTTGCGAGTGGATCTGCACGGCACCTTGGCTAAGCACTTCGTGATCCCGGCGTTGCCGCAATTCATGGCGCGCTACCCGGACATCGACCTGTCCATCAGCGAAGCCGACCGCTTCGTCGACCTGATCGCAGAAGGCGTTGATTGCGTGTTGCGCGCCGGCACCTTGGGCGACTCGGCACTGATCGGTAAACGTGTCGCCAACTTGCGACAGATCACCTGCGCCAGCCCTGCCTACCTGCGCAAATATGGCGAACCGAAAAACCTCGAGGACCTGAGCCGCCATCGTGCGGTGAACTACGTTTCACGTACCACCGCCAAGCTGTTCCCGTTTGAATTCGTGGTCGATGGCGAACTCAAGGAAGTGGCCATCGAAGGCGCGCTGTCTGTGTTCGGTGCAGAGATTTACGCGGCCTCGGCGATTGCCGGATTGGGCCTGATCCAGTGCCCGCATTACCGAATGGAAGCCCTGATTTCCCAAGGGCTTGTGCAGGAAATCCTGGTCGACACACCACCGCCGCCGATGCCGGTTTCCGTGTTGTATCCCCATAACAAACACATGTCGCCACGGGTTCGGGTGTTTGTGGATTGGTTGGGGGAGGTGTTTGCGCAGGCCCGATAACCGATGGTCCGCGGGCAATCTGGCTTGCTTGAGTTCGGCTAATATTTATCAGAGTGTGTATCGTGTGTATTGAGATGTGATCATCGCGTAATGTGCTCAGCAGATGCTGCCCACAAGGACGAAGGTGATGCGAAGTCGGGAAATGATCAGGATGATCGAGGAGGATGGCTGGTATCTGGTGGCCGTGAAAGGTAGCCATCATCAGTACAAGCATTCGTGCAAGTCAGGCAGGGTGACGATAAAACACCCTGATTCGGATCTTCCAAAAGGAACGATCAACAGCATATTGAAACAGGCGGGTCTGAAATGAGGCCCGACATCGGAAACGAGAGCCTCGAAGGGGCCACATCACAGGAAGGACTCATCGAAATGAAATTTCCGGTCGTTCTGCACAAGGATGCCGACTCAGAATACGGAGTGATTATCCCGGACGTGCCGGGTTGCTTCTCCGCGGGCGCTACTGTGGCGCAGGCATTTGAAAACGTGAAAGAAGCGTTGGCTTTGCACTATGAAGGCTTGGTCGCCGATGGTGATCCACTGCCGCAGGTGCGTGAGATTGACGATCATCTTGATAACCCTGATTACGCTGGCGGTGTGTGGGGGGTTGTCGACTTCGATATCACGCCTTACTTCGGCAAGTCGGTGCGCTTCAATGCCACGCTCCCTGAGCAATTGCTTGAGCGTATCGACCAGACGGTCAGACGAGATCAGCGATACAGCTCAAGATCTGGTTTTTTGGCGGCTGCCGCGTTGCGTGAGTTGTCGGCGTAAACGTTGGGAGTGGATATCGGCGCTATGCGGTGGGTCAGATTTAATAATATGTGAAACGTTTCAGCATTTTCTCGAGTCCGAGGTTTATCGGCGTTTGTCCAAGCGTATGCTGGGCAACTTGCAAAGCAGTCGATACCCCATTCAAGACCGACAAGAGAGGATTCGATGACCTACACCGCTGCCGAAAACCGCTACGATTGCATCCCTTACCGCCGCGTGGGGCGCAGCGGGCTGGTGCTGCCGGCGTTGTCCCTGGGCTTGTGGCACAACTTCGGCGACAGCACGCCGATCGACACCCAGCGTTCGTTGCTGCGCACGGCATTCGATCTGGGCATCAACCATTTCGACCTGGCCAACAACTACGGCCCGCCGTATGGCAGCGCCGAGATCAACTTCGGCCGTTTGCTGCGTGAAGACTTCAAGCAGTATCGCGACGAGTTGATCATCTCCAGCAAGGCCGGTTGGGACATGTGGCCCGGCCCTTACGGTCAGGGCGGTGGTTCGCGTAAATACGTGCTGGCCAGCCTCGACCAGAGCCTGCAACGTCTGGGCCTCGATTACGTAGACATCTTCTATTCCCACCGCTTTGACCCGGACACGCCGCTTGAAGAAACCGCCAGCGCACTGGCCACTGCCGTGCAGCAGGGCAAGGCACTGTACATCGGCATCTCGTCCTATTCCGGGGTGAAAACCCGTGAAATCGCCGGGTTGCTGAAGGAGTGGAAAGTACCGTTGCTGATCCATCAACCGGCCTACAACCTGCTCAACCGCTGGGTGGAAAAGGACCTGCTGGACACCACCGATGAACTCGGCACCGGCGTGATCGCCTTCACGCCATTGGCTCAGGGGCTGTTGACCGACAAGTACCTCAATGGCGTGCCAGCGGATGCACGGGTCAATCGTCCGGGCGGTGGTTCGCTGCAGGCGTCTCACCTGTCCGAAGCCAACATCGCCCATGTGCGGGCGCTCAATGAAATCGCCAAGCGCCGTGGTCAGAGCCTGGCGCAACTGGCGCTGGCCTGGACCCTGCGCGATCCACGGGTGACCTCGGCGCTGATCGGCGCGAGCCGGCCGGAGCAGATTATCGAGAATGTCGGGGCGTTGAAGAACCTGAGTTTCAGCGTGGAAGAACTGGCGGAGATTGACCGGTTTGCCCAGGAGGGTGGGGTCAATCTTTGGGAGAAGCCTTCGACGGCTGAATAAGTGTTCGGCGCCGGGTCTTCTGGCGCCTGTCACATAGCTTTCGCGAGCAAGCCCGCTCCCACATTAGACCGAGTCCTTAGATAAGAATGCGATCACCGGTGGGAGCGGGCTTGCTCGCGAAGAGGCCCTCATAGCCACTGAAGAAGCTGAGTGCTCACCGAAAGAAAGGCACATCCCCCAACACCGTCGCCCGCTGCATCACCCGCCGTGCCGGGCGGTAATCATCCACCGCGTGATGCTGGGTCACGCGATTGTCCCAGAACGCGATGTCGTCTTTCTGCCAGCGCCAGCGGATGGTGAATTCCGGTCGTGTGGTGTGGGCGAACAAGAATTTCAGAATCACCTCGCTTTCCGTTTCCGACAGCTCATTGATCTTCGACGTGAACCCTTCATTGACGAATAGCGACCGGCGCCCGCTCACCGGGTGCGTGCGAATCACCGGGTGCGATAGCGGCGGGTTCTTGCGCCGGGCTTCTTCCCACTGGGCCAGGGCTTCGGGTGTGTTGCCATAACGTTCCAGCGGGAACGAACGGGTGAAATCGTGAGTAGCGGTCAGCCCTTCTAGCAGGGTTTTCATCGGTGCGGACAGTGCTTCATACGCCGCAATACCACTGGCCCACAGCGTGTCGCCGCCAAATTCGGGCAGCAGTTTGGCGCTGAGCACTGCGCCCATGGCCGGGGTCGGCAGGAAGGTCACGTCGGTGTGCCAGATCGCGTTGTCCCGCACGTCGGTGACGGCGGTGTCGAGGATCAGCACTTGCGGCTGCTCCGGCACGTTCGGGTAGATCGGATGAATATGCAGCTCACCGAAATAGGCGGCGAATCGCGCTTGCTGCTGCGGCTCGATCGGCTGGTCGCGGAAGAACAGCACTTGATGCTTGAGCAGCGCCTGCTCGATGGCATCGCGTTGCTCAACGTTCAGCGGCTGGCTGATATCGATGCCGCTGATTTGCGCGCCGAGGGCGGAGCTGAGAGGGATAATTGTCAGGTTACTCATGGTGGTTCTCTTCGAATTTCTGTATCGAGCTTATGTGGGAGCGAGCCTGTGGCGAGGGGGCCTTGCCCCGGGCTCAACCCTGTGGGTACCACACCAACCGCTCTGCCGCCGGGTTGCGTTCTTCAACCTGAAACCCCAGCGCCAGGTAATGCTGGCGAGCATGGAGGTTATTGGCCCAGACCACCGTCGCCACGGGGCAGCGAATTTGCTGCGCAGCTTTTTGCACGCCTTGCAGCACCGTCCGACCGTAACCCTTGCCGCGGGCCTGGGGGATAAACGCCAGGTACAGCACGCGAATTTCATTGGGGCCGAAGTCGGTGGTCAGTGCGCCGATGGCCGTGTCGAGTTTCTCGATCACATAATGCATGGCGTTGGGGAAGTTCTCCCCCAGCCCTTGTTCCTGCACCTTGAATTGCTGGGCAACCACTTGCTCAACCACTTCCTGCTCACCGTCGATCCATTGCAGATCCGGCCGCGCCGCCTGGTAAAGGCTGTGCAGAAAAGGTCCATCACTGGTCCGCGAAGGCCTGACCACCAAGCCGTCCGCTGCCATTGAATCGGTTTTCGCCATCGCTGTTCCTCCTTAGAAACCGCTTTCCCTGACCCCCAGCGCCGCCATGCGTCGCCAGGCAACGCCCAATAACGACTCGCCACTGCCCTGCAACACCACAATGCCGCGCAACGGCTGCACCGGCGTCGGGGTATTTTCGAGGATGCTCAACCGCGCGCCGTACTGCGCCTGCACCGGCTCGGCGCGCTGATGCTGATCGCGGCGCACGGCGATCGGCCCGTGGTGATCGGAAGTCAGCGCTTCCTGATCGACATAAGCCACGCCGTTGGTGTCGATTTCGCTCAATTGCACGGTGATCGCCGGGTGCATCGGGTCATCGGCGATGAACCTCCCACTGGCTCCCGGGGCGACACGCCAGAGTTCGGCTTCGGCCAGATAACCGCGCAACCGCGCGCCGTCTTCGACCACCCGTGCCAAAGGATCTTTGGTCGAAAGCCAGCGGCCGACCGTTAACTGTGGCAACAGATCGCGCACCTTGCCACCGTGGGGCGCGCGCAGCAGCAGACGTTCGCGCTGAGCGGCCAGGCCGCGATATTCGGCCACGGCTTCGGCCAGGCGCTGCTCGACGATTCCGGCGTCGGCCGCGGTTTCGCTACGACCGGCCTGACGACGCATCTGTAATTGCTGGATCTGGATTTCGCGACGGACGATGGCCTGGCGTGAATCCAGATCCGGGGATTCCAGCTCGATCAGCACCTCACCTTGAGCGACGACCTGGCCGTCGTGCACATTCACCGTTTTGACCCGCGCCGCCACCGGCGCGTGCAGGGCGCTGGCGCGTCCGGCCTCAAGCATCGTCGGCAACTCCACCGCGCTACGCCAAGGCAACGCCAGCAGCAACAACAACCCAAGCAACACCAGACCGCTGAGCAGTACCCGAGGCGCATGCGCCTGTTCGCGACGGCTCCACCATTGCCGCCACTCGCTCAGGATCGGCAGGAAAATGAACCACACCAGTTCCACCAGCATCAGGAAAATCCCCAACACCTTGAAGAACAGGTGATAGACCGCCAGCGCAATCCCGAAAAACAACGCCGCGCGCCACAACCACGCGCCATACCCCCAGATCAACAAACGCCGCTGCATCTTCGGCGACCACGGCTCCGGCGCCGGGGCCGCGTAGCCAAACAAAAACTCGCGCAGCCGCCAGCGACACAAGGCAAAGGCCCGCCCTTGAAGGTTGTCCACTTCCCAGAAATCACTGAGCAAGAAGTAGCCATCAAAACGCATGAACGGGTTGAGGTTGATCACCAGCGTGGTGATCCAGGTCGCACTGGCGAGCATGAACGCCGCCGTGCGCCCGGGGCCGTCAGGCAGCAGTGACCAGGCGAGCAGCGCGATACACGCCAGCACCAGTTCCGCCAGCACCCCGCCGGCGCCAATCAGCAACCGCGCCCGACGATCATTGACTCGCCAGGCGTCGCTGACGTCCGTGTAAAACATCGGCAGCAGCACCATGAATGCCACGCCCATGCTCTGCACCCGACAACCGGCGCGCTTGGCCATGAAGGCGTGGCCGAACTCGTGGCACAGCTTGGCGAAAAACAGCGCCACAGCAAACGCCAGGGCACCGCCGAGGCTGAACAGGTGCGGAAAGGTCGCGATAAACCGCTGCCAGTCCCGTGACACCAGAAACACCCCGAGCCCCAGCGTCGCGGGCAATCCGTAGCGCAATGCGCGCGGGCCGAAACGCTCCAGCCACGGCCAGGCGCGATTGAGAAAGGCGTCCGGGCGCCACAGCGGAATCCGGAAAAACAGGTATTGATGCAGCAGGATTTGCCACAGGCTTTGGCGCTGGGCCGCGGCCTTCAGGCTATAACTGGCGCGCTGCGACGGGTCGAGGGCGCAGATCAGATCGTGGCCGCGCAAAAACTCCAGCAATTGCTCAAGCGCCGCACCATCCAGCGGCAGCCCCGGTTCGCGGTTGGCGGCACGCAGCACGTGCTCCGGATCTCCCAGGGACCAATGGCGCAGCAAGCGCATCGCCGCCGCACCGAGTTTGAAATAGCGCCCGCGCACCGGGTCGGCCAGGGTCCAGCGCGGCGACCCGTCGAGGGCCGGGGCCGCCGCCGACAATTGCAGGTCTGCCCGCAGGCTCGGCAGGTTCATCTACAGGCCCACGCTCTGACGCAACCCGGCCAGCGGTCGGCGCAACAGGTACAACGCCAGCGGCGCACGGTCGCCGAAGACTTTCGCAGTGCCGCGCAAACCGATGCGCGGCGGCGCGGCGTCGAACGTCGCATCCAGTCGATAAGCCAGTTGCCCGGCAGCGGTGGGCTGCGCTTCGTAGGCCGAACGTTCGAGTTTGGCCAGGTGCCGATGCAGCGGATCGCTGTCGAGAAACAGCGCGACTTGTGCGCCCGGCTCCAGGGCAATCGCATCGCCCACGGCCAACTCGATGCGCAATTCGGCCTGGTTCGGGTCGGCGATTTCCATCAGCCGCTCGCCGGTTTGCACCGGTTTGCCGGTCCAGCGTTCGGCGTCGGCGAACACCGCGATACCGTCCCGCTCGGCGCGTACTTCGCTGCGTTTGAGCAGTTCACGGGCGTAATCCCGTTCGGCGCGCTTCTGCTCCACTCGCGCCGCCAGCAGATCGATTTTCGAACTGGACTCGGCATCGGCGAAGGAACGTTGGGAATTGGCCTTGAGTTCCGCTTCGGCAACGCCCAGGGCGCGCTCGGCCACATCGGCCTGAGCCTTGAGCGTGGTGCTTTCGAAGCGCAGCAGCAGGTCGCCGGTTTTCACCGCCTGATTGGGTTTGACCAGAAACTCGGCGATCACTCCGTCCAGCGGCGCGGCGATCACCCGACCGCCCAACGGGACGACTTCGGCCGGCGCCAGCACCGATTGGCGCACCGGAATCAGTAGCCCGAGCAACAACACGGCAACCAGCGCCACCTGACGCTTGCGCGTCCAGCGCAGTCGCCAGGGTTTGCGCGGTTGCTGCGCGAGCCAGGCATGGCTGTAGGTGTCGCCCAGTTGCGACAGCAGCACTTGTTCGGAAGGGTTCCACGGCACATCCCGCGCCAGCCACAGACCGCCGAACACCTCGCCCTGATGATCGATCAGCGGCAGCCAAAACACCTGAGCGGCTGACAGACTTTGCCAGTCGGCCAGAATCGATTCGCTAAGGAGATCAGGCGCAATCACCCGCGCCTGTTTCAGCACCTCAAGCTTGAACAGCTGTGCGACCGCCTGCTCGACAAACGCCACGAACGGCGCATTCGGTTCCACAGCACTAACACCGGTAACCGCCTGCACCTTGCCGGCGATCAACAGCGCGGCATGGCGGAAACCGAACAGCGCCTGACCGTCATTGACCAGGCTGTAAGCCAGTTGCGAAGGCGTGCGCGCGGCGCGGGTCTGGCGTTCGAGGTCGAGAAACCTGGCGAACACCTGCTCGGCGCCGCCGGTCACCGGGGCGTTCATTTGAGCTCCGCGAAATGCGCCGTTCCGCTCATGCCGGCCAACAGACCGTTGGCGTTGGGCAGCGCCGCCACCAGCAGCAAAGTCTGGCTGCCTTCATCAATTCGCGCACCGAGGCGTTTGACCGTGGCATCCAGCGGCTGACCGGTTTCATCGGGGACAAAACTGAATGTCTGGCCGGGCTTGAGCTTGCCCATCCAGCGCGACGGGACCAACAGGTGAATTTCCAGGGTGCGGTTATCGACCACGTCCAGTAACGGCGCGCCGGCGGCAACGCTTTCGTAGCGCTTGACCTTACGTTCGACGACCTGGCCATCAAACGGCGCAACCACGCTGCAGCGTTTGACCTGAACCTGATAGACCTGCGACTGCGCCTGAATCTCGCTGACCTTGGCCTCGGCCCGCGCCACTTCAAAGCGCCCGACTGAATTTAACGCCGCCAGTTGTTTGTTGTGCGCCAGTTCTTCACCAGCACCACGGCTGGCGGCCTGAGCCGCGTTGAGCTGAGCCTGATAAGCCGAACAGTCAAACCGCGCCAGGGTGTCGCCCTTTTTGAACGACTCGCCCTCACTGAACGGCAACTCGACAATCCGCCCCGACAACTCGCTGGCAAGCACCGCCTGATCCCGGGCCCGCAGCACACCACGGGCTTCACTGCTGGCCGACGCATTCCCGCCAACCGCGCTGCTTTCCAGCAACGGATCGTCTGGCGCAGGCGTTTGCGCCTGTACTACGCACGTTACAAAGGTCAATCCTGCAACCCAAACACGAAAACGCCGCATAACCGTAACTCCCTGACGGATGAGCGGAGTCTATGACAGCGGGGGTGAGCGTCAAGCGGATGGGCATCATTGATTGGTCAAGGGAGTATGTAATACCTTACAAATTATCAGGACGCGTCCTACGCGATTCCCCATCAATCAGCCATTGCAGCCTTCGACATGCGACTTTAATCTCTCTGCACCACTGAACCCTACACGCAGCGATTAAATTCGCTGGCAGTCAGGGTGAAGAAACCGGCTCCGGCCGGTTTTTTCGTTTTTCTGCGCGCAGATCAGCGCTGCGCCGTCTCCATCAGCGGATACACCGATTCCCATCCCCCACCTAACGCCTTGTATAACCCAACCATCGCCAACGACACCCCGGTCGAGCTCTCGACCCACTGTTGCTGGGTCGCCAGCAATTCGCCTTGCGCGGTGAGGACGTTGACGAAATCCACTACCCCTTCGACGTACTGCTGTTGCGCGGTGCGCAGGGCGATCTGGTTCTGGCGCACGGCTTCGGCGAGGCTGTCGCGGCGCAGTTGGCTGGCGTTGTAGGCGGTGAGTTGATCGTCGATTTCATGCCAGGCCCGCAGCACGGTTTGCTGGTAGGCCAGCGCCGCTTCCTGTTGCTGGGCTTCGCGCAGGTGCAACACGCCGCGCAGGCGACCGCCGTCGAACAGCGGCAGGCTGAACTGCGGGCCCATGCCGAACGAGCGCGAGCCCCAGGAGCCGAAATCGCTCAATTGCATGGCTTGCGAGCCGATGTTGCCCGACAGGGTTATCCGCGGATAAAAGTCGCCCTTGGCTACGCCGATGCTGGCGGTCGCGGCATGCAGACGGGCTTCTGCCTGACGTATGTCCGGGCGGCGCTCGGCCAATTGCGACGGAAAGCCGATGGCGACCTGATGCGGGGTTTGCGGCACCGGGGCGTCGGTGGATAACTCGGCGGACAGCGTTTGCGGCGGTTCGCCCATCAACAGGCTCAAGGCGTTGATCAGTTGCGACTGACGCTGCTCCAGCGCCGGCAAACGTGATTCGATGGCCGCGACTTGCGCAGCGGCTTCGGCGACGTCCAGATCTGTGGCAACACCGTCGGCCAGGCGCAGTTGCGAGAGTTTCAAACTATGCCGGGCGACGTCGAGGTTTTGCTCGGTGACGGCCCGCGTGCTTTGCACACCGCGCAGCTGAATGTAGTCCTGAGCGGTTTCGGCGAGCACTGACAGCAGCACACCACGGCGATCGTTTTCCGCCACTTCCAGAGCGGCATCGGCGGCTTCGGTTTCGCGGCGCACACGGCCCCAGAAATCCAGCTCCCAGGAGGCGGAAAAGCCGGCGTCCCACAGGTTGAACGCCGAGTCGCCGTCGTTGCCCGACGGATCGTTCAGGCCTTCACCGCTGTTGCGTTTACGCCCGTAGCTGCCGTTGGCGGCGGTAGTGGGATAGCGGTCGGCGGTGATCACCTGACGCGCGGCTCGGCTTTGCTGCAAGCGGCTGCTGGCGAGTTTCAGGTCGAGGTTGTCGGTCAAGGCGCGTTGGGTCAGGGCCGAGAGTTTCGGGTCGTGGAATACTTCCCACCAGCGTTCGTCCATTTCGCTGGGAATGATCTGACTGGCGGCGGCTTTAGTTGGTTTGGACCATTCGGCCACTTGTTGCGGCTGAGGCTTTTGGAAGTCCGGGCCGACGGTGCAAGCCGAAAGGCTCATGACCAGCAAGGCATAAAGGGGGATGTGAGGCCACTGGCCTCTTCGCGAGCAAGCCCGCTCCCACGCTGGATCTCCTTTTATGCATGAAGTTTGGGCACCCAGCAGATCAAATGTGGGAGCGGGCTTGCTCGCGAAGACGTCAGCCCTATCAACAAAAATCTTCATCGTTGCGCAACCTCATGCTCGCTGGCGCTTGCAGTATCAATCCTCGCCTCCACCGACATCCCCACCCGCAAACGCTCGGCCAATGGCTGGCCCGGATCGAGGAGGATTTTCACCGCAATCCGTTGCACAACCTTGGTGAAGTTGCCAGTGGCGTTGTCCGGCTTGACCGCGGCGAAGGTCACGCCGGTAGCCAGTGCGATGCTTTCAACGCGACCGCGCAGGGCTTCGCCGCCGAGGCTGTCGACGTGCACTTGCACGCTCTGCCCCGGCTGTACGTCAGTCAGTTGGGTTTCCTGAAAGTTGGCGACCACATAAGCCCGCTCCAACGGCACCACGGCCAGAATCTTGCTACCCGGTGTGACATAGGCGCCGACCCGCACCGCGCGCTCGCCGACCATGCCGTCCTGAGGCGCAACGATGCGCGTGTAGGACAGCTCATAGCTGGCCATTTCCAGCGCCGCTTGCGCTCTTTTCAGCCCGCCTTCGGCCGCATCACGCTGGGCGGTCAGGATCTCCACCTGCTTACGTTCCGCCGCGAGCACCGCCGTGGCATTGGCCAAACGGGCGGAGGCCTGATCGATGCGCGTGCGTGCTTGCTGAGCATTCTGCACCGTACCGGCGCCGACCCCGGCGAGATGGTTGTAGCGGTTCAGTTCATGCTCGGCGAAGGCCATTTCAGCCTTTGCTGAAACCACCGTAGCCTGGGCCTGAGCGATCACCGATGTCTGGCGCTCAAGGGTAGCCCGAGCGTTTTGCAACTGCGCCCTGGCCACCAGGGTTTCAGCGTCAGCGGCCTCAGCGGCAGCGCGTAGATCGCGGTCGTCGATCAACGCCAGTAGCTGTCCGGCCTTGACCAGCTGGTTGTCTTCCACGAGCACGTCTTTGATGAACCCCGCCACGCGCGGCGCCACCCGGGTGAAGTCCGCCGAGACGAAAGCATCGTTGGTGCTCTGCTGTGTACGCTTGCCGAACAAGCCCGGCGCCAGCAGGTAAATCAACACGCCGAGCGCCATCGCTGCGGCAATGCCGACAGCGACTTTTTGCTTTGATTGAGTCGTCATAAAAACCTTCTGTTTCAGTGAAGCATTCAAGTCGGCGCGCGCGGTGGATAGATCCGCGTCGGCAGCCAGAAAATCAGCAGGATCAGCACCACGGCGACACTGGCCATGCACAGATAAAGATCGGAGGAAGTCAGCACCTGGGCTTGTTGATGCAGTCGGTGAGCCAGGCTTGCGTTGTCGCTTTGGACCAGGGGCGAGTTACCGAGATTGTCTACCAACATGGTCGAGTGGAAATGCAGCCTTGCGGTGGTCAGTGCCTCGATCACACCCGTAGCAATCACCGCCGCCAGGCCTTTCACGGTATTGAACCAGGCCGAGGCGAACGGCCCTTCCATCGGAGTGATGCTGCCGGTGGAGAGCATCAACAGCGGCAGCACGGCCATGGGCTGACCGAAAATCTGCAGCCATTGCAGGGCATAGAAATCGTCGCGAATCCATGCCGATGTCAGCTGCGAACCACCGAGGCAAGACAGCGCCAGCATGCTCAGGCCGATCCCCAGCACCCAGCGGCAATCGACCCAGCGCAGGTTGCACAGCGCCGCCACCAACGGCAGCGCGATCAACTGAGGCAGCGCCGCCAGCAGCATGATCGGCGCGGTCTGCACCGGCCGATAACCCTGGACCTGAGCCAGGTAACTGGAGGGAATGAGGACCACCGCGAGCAACACCACAAGCACGCCGGCCAGCGTCAACAGCGCGAACGACAGGTTGCGGATGCCGAGCATTTGCAATTTGAAGAATGGAATCGGTTGCGACCACTCATTGATCAGAAACAGCACCAGCAACAGCAGCCCGCCGCCGAGCAGTCCACAGATCAGGCTCGACTCGAACCAGTCCAGCCGATTGCCTTGCAGAATGCCGATCACCAGCATGCAGATCGCCGGGAACCCCAGCAGCAAGCCACGCCAGTTGAATGACTTGAAGCGTTCCAGCCGCAGCGGATCCTGGGGCAAACCGTAGGCCACCGCCGCCATTGCAATCAGGCACGGCACGACGATTTGCCAGAAGGTCCATTGCCAGCCGACGTACTCGGTCCACAACCCGGCCAGCGGTGTACCGAGACCGGGACCGAAGGTTGCCGTCAGGGCATAACCGGCCAGGCCATAGAGTTTCACGTTGGCCGGCAGGAATCGCAGTGCAACGGTCATCAGCATCGGCGGCAGCGCGCCGCCGGCAAGACCTTGCAAGGTGCGCATGACCAGCAGGCTTTCGTAATTCGGAGCGAACGGGCACAACACACCCAGCAGGGTGAACGCGCTGATCGCGCACAGAGTGAAGCGCCGCAACGAGAACGTCACCGCACACCAAGGGGCAAACGCCATGGCGGCCACCGAGGTCGCGGTGTAACTGGCGACCAGCCAGGTGCCTTCGTCGTAACCAATGGCCAACGCGCCGCGGATATCGGCCAGCGCGACCTTGGTCACCATCTCGTTCAGGCCCGACACCAGCACCGCCAGTAACACGCCCACCAGGCCGATGATGATTCGCGGGCCGAAGACCGGTGGCGCGACGGCGGCCGTTGGTTTGGCCGCAGCGAGAGGCGCCGTGACCGTGAGGGAAGTCATGTACTGCAAGCTCCGGAAGGGGAATACCGAAGCATTTTAGGGAGCGTGGAAGGTTACGAAAATTGACTTGTTGGCAGCTTATAAGTGCGTTCCATGCAGCAATCAAATCGGATGGCTGGCAAATTTTTGAAACGACACAGATCCCCTGTGGGAGCGGGCTTGCTCGCGAAGGCGGTGTGTCATTCAGCATTGATATTGACTGAAATACCGCTTTCGCGAGCAAGCCCGCTCCCACAAGGGGTTGCGTCAACTCAGGTAGGTTGTGCGGCCAGCCACGTCTCATCGCAACAGGTCTTGAGGGTTTCACGCATCCAGCGATGGGCCGGGTCTTTGTCGAAACGCGGGTGCCAGGCCTGGGTCAGCATCAGGGTCGGTAACGGAATTGGCAGGGTGAACGAGCGCAGTTTCAAGCCCAGGCGTCGCACGCTCAGCAGCGCCTCCTTGGGCACCGGCAGAATCAGATCGGAATCCGGCAAGGCGAACATCGCCGCATGGAAACTCGGTGCAATCACCGCCACCCGCCGCTCCAGCCCCAAGGCGTTGAGCGCCGTGTCGATCGGCCCGCGGGCGATCCCGCGACGGGACATGCTGATATGGGAAAATCCGGCGTAACGTTCGGCGGTGATTTCTTCGTCGAACAACGGGTGATCTTCACGCACCAGCCCGACAAAGTGCGTGGAAAACAGGTTCTGAACCTTCACTTCCGGCATCAGCGGACGATTGTTGCTGACGCTTAAATCGATACGTCCTTCACGCAAGGCTTCGTCGTCTCCATCGCCCTCAGGAACGAAGCGCAATTCGCAATGCGGGGCCTGGCGTTCCATCGTGTCAAATAGCTTGCCGCCGTAAACGCCAACAAAGAAATCATTGGCGCGAATGCTGAACCGCCGGCGCAAACTGCCCAGATCCACCTCATCGGCGGAGCGGAACAGCAAAGCGGCCTGCTCCACCAGATCCCGCACCTGCTCGCGCAACTCCAGTGCCTTGGGCGTCGGCACCAAGCCTCGACCGGCGCGCACCAGAATCGGATCGCCAATGGCCTCGCGAATCCGCGTCAGCGTCCGGCTCATCGCCGCCGGGCTGAGGTTCATCCGCCGTGCAGCGCCTACCACACTGCCTTCATCGAGCAAGGCGTCGAGGGCGACCAACAGGTTCATGTCCGGGAGTTGCATGCTGAGCACTCGTGTCTGATCTGGATTGATTCAGACGCAATGCTAGCAAACATCTTCCTGACGGATGTATTGGCAGGTCTGTGGGAGCGAGCCTGCTCGCGATGGCGTCAGCTCAGACGCCGCGTTAAGCCGACTTGGCCAAAATCAACCCAGTCTCACTCGCCGCTTCCAAGCGAATCGCCACAAACTTCGATGTCGGCGTATGGCTGCCATCTCCAGTGCTTTCCAGCGGCACCAGCGGGTTCACTTCCGGATAGTAAGCGGCCGCTTGCCCGGCAGGAATATCAAACGCCAGCAGCGTGAAACCCTTCACCCGACGCTCACGGCCATCATCCCAAATCGAAACAATGTCAGCCTTTTGCCCGGGTTTGAACCCGAGGCGAATGATGTCGGCTTCATTGACGAACAGCACATCGCGCTGACCTTTCACCCCGCGATAACGGTCATCAAGACCATAAATCGTGGTGTTGTACTGATCGTGGGAGCGCATCGACTGCATGATCAGGTCCGGCAGCACGCCGGTGGCGCGGGTGCGCTCATGCACCAGATGTTTGGGCAGCCTGTTCGCACGGAAGTTGGCCCGACCCGATGGGGTATTCCAGCGACGTGCACTGGCGCTGTTACCCAGGTAGAAACCACCCGGGTTCTGGATTTTTTCGTTGAAGTCCCGGAAGCCCGGGATGGTGTCGGCGATCAGGTCGCGGATGCGGCTGTAATCGGCCACCAGCCAGTTCCAGTCCACCGGTTTGCTGCCCAGGGTTGCGGCGGCGATGCCGGCGATGATTGCAGGCTCCGAGCGCATCTGGTTCGACAGTGGCTGCAGCTGACCGTTGGAGGCGTGGACCATGCTGAACGAGTCTTCCACGGTCACCGCTTGGGCGCCTTCGGTCTGGATATCGATGTCGGTACGGCCCAGGCACGGCAGGATCAGCGCGTCTTTACCGTGGGCCAAATGGCTACGGTTGAGCTTGGTGCTGATCTGCACGGTCAGGTCGCAGTTGGCCAGAGCCTGGAAGGTACGCGTGCTGTCCGGGGTGGCTTGGGCGAAATTGCCGCCCAGGCCGATGAAGACTTTCGAGCGACCGTCGGCCATGGCGTGAATCGCCTCGACCACGTTGTGGCCGTTTTCACGGGGAACCTTGAACTGGAAGCGCCGCTCCAGAGCGTCGAGGAACGCCACCGGCGGACGTTCGTTGATGCCCATTGTCCGGTCGCCCTGCACATTGCTGTGGCCGCGCACCGGGCACAGACCGGCACCCGGCCGGCCGATGTTGCCGCGCAACAGCATCAGGTTGGCGATTTCCTGGATGGTCGCCACCGAATGACGATGCTGGGTGATGCCCATCGCCCAGCACATGATCACGTTCTTGCCCTTGGCGTACATGCGCGCCGCTTGCTCGATTTCCACCAGGGTCAGGCCGGACTGTTCGACGATCTGCTCCCACGGGGTGTCGTCGACGATGCCGAGGTATTCCAGAACGTTGACGCTGTGTTCATTGAGGAAGTCGTGGTCGAACACCGCAGGCTCACCAGCCTTCTGCGCATCGCGCTCCCATTGCAGCAGGAACTTGGCCATGCCGCGCATGATCGCCATGTCGCCGCCCAGTGCCGGGCGGAAGTACGCGGTGTTGGTCGGCTTGTCGCCGTTGGTGAGCATTTCCAGTGGGTGCTGTGGATGCTGGAAACGTTCCAGACCGCGTTCTTTCAGCGGGTTGATGCACACCACCTGAGCGCCGCGTTTCACCGCTTCGCGCAGGGGTTCGAGCATCCGCGGGTGGTTGGTGCCGGGGTTCTGGCCCCAGACGAAAATCGCATCAGCGTGTTCGAAATCATCGAAGGTCACGGTGCCTTTGCCGACGCCAACGCTCTGCGCCAACGCAACACCACTGGCTTCGTGACACATGTTTGAGCAATCGGGGAAATTGTTGGTGCCATAGGCGCGCACGAACAATTGATAGAGGAACGCCGCTTCGTTGCTGGCGCGGCCCGAGGTGTAGAACTCGGCCTGATTCGGGCTCGACAGGCCGCGCAGATGTTTGGCGATCAGGGTGAAGGCATCATCCCAGCTGATGGGTTGGTAGCGATCGGTTTCGGCGTTGTAGCTCATCGGCTCGGTCAGGCGGCCCTGATATTCAAGCCAGTAGTCGCTCTGTTCCAGCAGCGAGGTGACGCTATGTTTGGCAAAGAATGCAGCGTCGACACGGCGTTTGGTCGCTTCCCAGTTCACCGCTTTAGCGCCGTTCTCGCAGAACATCACCATGCCCTTTTCCGGAGAATCGCCCCACGCGCAACCGGGGCAGTCGAAGCCGCCGTTCTGGTTGGTCTTGAGCATTATGCGCAGGTTTTTCAGCGCGTTATCGCTGGTCAACCAGGCCTGGGCGACGCTGATCAGCGCACCCCAGCCACCGGCTGGGCCTTTGTAGGGCTTGTAGCGGGGGACGGGTTTCTGGTCGGCTTGACGATGTTGACTCACGCTTGATTCTCCGTCGCGGGGCTGTAGACCCGCGGCGCACTTTTCTGCGGCAGGTGGATGAGGTTGAGGTTGTGTCGACGGGCCCATTGCACGGCAAGGCCCGTGGGCGACGATAAACTGACGAGGGTCTGAATGCCGGCGCGTAAAATTTTCTGGATCAATTCGAGGCTGCAACGGCTGGTGACAATCGCCAGGCCGCCAGTGATCGGGATCTTCTGGCGGATCAACCCACCGATCAGCTTGTCGAGGGCGTTGTGTCGACCGATGTCTTCACGGCCCAGCAACAATTCGCCGTTGCCGTTCATGAACACCGCCGCATGTACCGCGCCGCAATGTTGGCCCAGCGGCTGGAATT
Source organism: Pseudomonas sp. NPDC086112 (assembly GCF_044746425.1). Classification (NCBI taxonomy): domain Bacteria; kingdom Pseudomonadati; phylum Pseudomonadota; class Gammaproteobacteria; order Pseudomonadales; family Pseudomonadaceae; genus Pseudomonas; species Pseudomonas sp. NPDC086112. The sequence continues at coordinate 152,431 of NZ_JBIVCD010000004.1, forward strand.
CGCCGATGCGCTGGCGCAGGCCGTCCAGCCATTCGGTCGGGGGCAGTGGGGCGCCGGGCAAGACTTTGAGATCGGGCAGTGCTTGCTCAACCGCTTCCACGCCACAGAGCCCGCAACCACTGGTGCCGGCCAGTTGCCGACGCTGCTGCTTGAGGTTCCAGAAGGCGCGATTGGCGATGGTCACTTGCGCGTATTGCGCCGAGCCCGTGCCGCTGAGTTGCAAGTCGTAGATATCGCAGGCGTCTTCGATGATTCCGCTGCCGAGGCTGAAGCCGACGATGAAGTCTTCAAGATCCGTTGGTGTGACCAACATGACGGCCTGGCTGATGCCGTTATAGGCAATCGCCAACGCGACTTCCTCGGCCAGCGCGGTGCTGGCCGACTCGGTGTATTCGAGGTTGCAGTAACTGTATGTCTGACTGGCGACGGTCGCGGGCGTTTCAACAGCAGGCGCCGCGCGGGCAGGGCGCTTGGCGTTCATCAGGTATCACCGATGGGTTGGTCAGTTTTAAGCCTAGGCGGGTCAGCGGGTCGTGTCTAATTGCTATTACTGATCTGCTGATAGATGACGTCGATCAAGAACCGGCCACTGATTGCTGATAGATCGCGAAACAGGCTTCTGCAAGCGCCGAACGCGGAGCGCTCCGACGCATGATCAGCCCCAGCCGGGCGAGGGTCTGGGCACTTTCTATAGGCTGCAGGCGCAAGTGATCGGTGAGGTTTTCCAGTCCACCTTCCAATGGCATCACGGCGCAGCACAGACCGCCGTGTACCGCTTGTAACAATTGGTGGACCGCATCGGTTTGCAGCAACGGTTGGGGGGCCAAGCCACGGCTGTGGAAGTTATGGTCGATGGACTGGCGAAAATGCATGCCGCTGGTGAGCATGCCCAACGGCAGTTCAATCAACGATTTCCAACTCAAGGGCGCGTCGCCGAAACTGAAGAAACGCTGATCGTAGAGCAAGCCCATGTGGGTTTCGCTGAAAGCCAGGGAGTCGAAACGCTCACCGTCCAGACGCTCCAGATAGGACACACCGAGGTCGAGACGGTTGTTCGCCAGCTGCTCGAGGATCTGCTCGGAACTCAGGGCCGAGAGTTCGAAGCGCAGGTTCGGGTGCTCGGCGTGCAGGCGCTGCATCAGCGGTACCGGGTCGAAACTCGACAGCGGCACCACGCCCAGACGCAACGTACCCACGAGGTTGCCGCGACAGGCTGCCGCTTCGGCCTGTAAGCCGTCGTAGGCCGCCAGCACCGTACGCGCCCACGCCAGCACGCGCTCGCCCGGCGCGGTGAAACCTTCGAAGCGCTGGCCGCGGTTGACCAGTGGCAGTTCGAGTTCTTCTTCGAGGCTGCGCAGGCGCATGGACAGGGTCGGTTGGGTGATGTGGCAACGCGCGGCGGCCTGGCCAAAATGCCGGGTTTCGTCGAGGGCGATGAGGAATTTGAGCTGCTTGATGTCCATCTTCGCTCCAGGGCGCGGGCAAGGTTTGCGATTCTACCGCCTGCGCGGGGTTGGGTCATTGGTCGGCTGGGAACCGGGCTTTGCAAGGCTGGTCTAGTCTTTGGCGTCTGGAACCTAAACCCCAAGGAGAGTGCACCATGAGTATTTTTAGCTTTGTGAAAGAAGCAGGCGAAAAACTTATTGATCTGCTGACACCTGGCAATGCGAATGCCAGCGAGCAGTTGAAGGAACACATCAGCAAGGTCGGCCTGGGTAATCCGAATGTTCAGGCGACAATCGAGGGCGACAAAGTCATCGTCACTGGTGAAGTGGCGAGTCAGGAAGAGAAGGAAAAAATTCTGTTGGCCTTGGGTAATATTGCCGGGGTCGGTAGCGTGGATGACCAGATCACGGTGACCGGGCCGGTGGCGAAGGCCGCTCGCTTCGTTACGGTGAAAAAGGGCGACACCCTCAGCGCGATTTCCAAGGCCGAATACGGCGACGCGAACAAGTACAACAAGATTTTCGAGGCCAACAAGCCAATGCTTTCGCACCCGGACAAGATCTATCCGGGGCAGGTGTTGCGGATTCCTGAGTAAGGTTCGAGACTGTGTGATGGCTTTCGCGGGCAAGCCTCGCTCCTACAGGTTCCTGTCGTGCGCATACTCCGCGAACGACAGGGACCTGTAGGAGCGAGGCTTGCCCGCGAAGCAGACGACTCGGTATCAGAGCCCGGCAATCAACTCCCGATAATCCCCCACCGCCGCAAACTCGGCCGTGTCCTTCGGCCCTTTTCGGCTATCTGGCTCGCTCACGGCCAGCAGATGCGCCACGCCAAAATTGCGCGCACTGCGCAGAATCGGCAACGTATCGTCGATAAACAGACTGCGCGCCGGATCGAAGCCGATGTCGGCTTGCAAGGCATCCCAGAACTGCGGGTTTTCCTTGGGGAAACCGTAATCGTGAGAGCTGATCAAGCGCTCGAAATACGGCGCCAATTCAATTCGTTCCAGCTTCAATGACAGCGAGTCGCGGTGGGCGTTGGTGATCAGTACCACGCGTTTGCCGGCCTGTTTGATCGCCGCCAGAAAAGTGTCCGCATCCGCACGCAGGGCGATCAGGTGCGCAGTTTCCAGTTTCAGTTCGCGCACCGACAGCTTCAGCTCGGCGCTCCAGAAATCCAGGCAGTACCACTGCAACTGACCGGCATTGCGTTCGAACAGCGGCTGCAATTCCAGCTCCGCCATGGCCCGGCTCACCCCGTGCAGCTCGGCATAACGCTGGGGCAGGTGCTCCATCCAGAAATGGTTGTCGTAGTGCAGGTCCAGCAGCGTGCCGTCCATATCCAGCAAAACGGTATCGATGTCATGCCAGGGCAGCAGGGACATAAAACTTCTCCAGCGGTAAAAAGATATCTGAGATAAACAATCAGGATAGGCCGGGTACAGGCTGGGTGGAAAGCGTCGCGAGCGAAGGGAGTGCAAGGAAAAAACAGGCGAGGACGGGGAGTTTACGAGTTGTAAATGACCCGTCCGAGCCTGTTTTTGACGCAGCAATCTCGAGCGCAGCAGCTTTCAAACAGCCTGTATAGTAACCCGCTTACGCCAAGGAGCCTCTCATGCGCCAGAAACCCACCGTACTCGCCCGCGACATTGTCGCCACCAGCCGTTTGTTCTGTGTCGAAGAGCTGAAGTTGCGCTTTTCCAATGGCGTGGAGCGTACTTACGAGCGTCTGGTCAGCAAAGGCACCGGCCATGGCGCAGTGATGATTGTGGCGATGCTCGACGCGGAGCACGCGGTGTTGGTGGAGGAATACTGCGGCGGCACCGATGCATACGAATTGTCCCTGCCCAAAGGTTTGATCGAGCCGGGCGAAGACGTGTTGGCGGCGGCCGAGCGGGAGCTCATGGAAGAGGCCGGGTATGGCGCGCGACAGCTTGAGCATTTGACCGAGTTGTCATTGTCACCGGGCTACATGAGCCAGAGGATCCAGGTGGTGCTGGCCACTGAGCTGTACGAAGAACGCCTGGAGGGTGACGAGCCCGAGCCGATGGGGGTGGAAAAGATCAACCTGCGTGAATTGTCGTCTTTGGCGCAGAATCCACGATTCACCGAGGGCCGTGCCTTGGCGGCGCTGTATCTGGCCCGTGACTTACTGACTCAACGTGGGGTGTTTTTACCGTGAGCTTGAATTTTTCCCATCCGTTGATGGCGCCAGTCGTTGAACTGGCTTTGAAGGCTGGCGAGGCGATCCTGCCGTTCTGGCGCGTCAACGTTGCTGTCACTGCAAAGCCCGATGATTCCCCGGTTACAGCCGCCGACATGGCCGCTCATCACGTGATTCTGGCCGGGCTGACAGCGCTGGATCCGAGCATTCCGGTGCTGTCCGAAGAGGACGCCAATATCCCTCAGAGCGTGCGCGCCGGGTGGCAGCGCTGGTGGCTGGTCGATCCGTTGGACGGGACCAAGGAGTTTATTTCCGGCAGCGAAGAGTTCACCGTCAACATTGCGCTGATCGAGCAGGGGCGGGTGGTGTTTGGTGTGGTGTCGATGCCGACCAACGGGCGCTTTTATGTCGGCGGTGCAGGGTTGGGTGCCTGGCGTGGTGATAAAGGCGCCGAGCCGTTGCCGATTCAGGTTCGCGAGGTTCCGGCTGCGGGTGAGCTTTTCACGGTGGTCGCCAGTCGTCGGCATTCGAGCCCTGAGCAGGAACGGTTACTCGCGGGATTGAGCGATAGCCTGGGTGAGTTGCAACTGGCGAACATCGGCAGCTCGCTGAAATTTTGCCTGCTGGCGGAAGGCGCGGCGGATTGTTATCCGCGGTTGGCGCCAACTTCGCAGTGGGACACGGCGGCTGCGCAAGGTGTGCTGGAAGGCGCAGGTGGAGAGGTGCTGGATTTGAACGGTGAGCCGTTCTGCTATCCGGCGCGGGAGTCGTTGCTGAATGAGTTTTTCCTGGCGCTGCCGGCTAAAGCGGCTTGGCGGGAGAAATTGTTGGCTTTGGCTCGGGGTTGAAGATCAAAGATCAAAGATCAAAAGATCGCAGCCTCGTTTCACTCGACAGCTCCTACACAGCTCCTACACAGCTCCTACGGGGGACACGTTTTTCTGTAGGAGCTGTCGAGTGAAACGAGGCTGCGATCTTTTGCTTTACCGGTGGAGGACGTACTGCCCGGTAAACCGCACCGCATCCTCTTCACTCCCGGTATTCACGATCCGCGAATGCAGCGTCAACCGCGCCCGCCCATACCGCTCATACATTGCCAGAAACTTCTTCCAGACTGCCGCACTCGGTGCCTGGCAAATCGCCGTCGCGTCCATGGTGACCGGCAGCGGGTAGCTGATCTGCCCTTCCTGAATCACGATGTGACCGTCTTCGATGATGCCTTCTTCACGCAAACGCAAATGCAGCCAGCCCCAGCCGGCCAGCACTGCGCCGCAATACAGACTGCCACCGAACATGGTGCTCTTGTGATTGACGTTGGCCGCAAGCGGCAGGTGCAGGCGCAGTTGTTGGTCGTGCCAGTCGAGCACTTTGAGGCCCATGTCCCGCGTGAGGGGGATGTCAGAATGGAGGATCGATTCCAGGTGACGACTGTCGCGGTTCATTCACGGGCCTTTTGTGTGAAGGGGATGATTTTACGGTAGCTCAATCAAGGTCGTCAGTGTGGCTGCCGGCGCCGGCATCGGCGAAGTTCAGACCATGCTTGCGCAGTTTGTCGTGCAAGGTTTTGCGCGGAATGCCGAGCGCTTCGGCGAGACTGCGCACGGAGCTGTGTGAGCGCGCCAGTTCGGCGGCAATCAGGCTCTTCTCAAAGTTCTCCACTTGCTCGCTCAGGCCGCCGCTGACCACTTCAATCGTGCTGCCGACGCCGCCATCCGGCGCACTGTTGTCCAGCGCCAGTTCCAGACCCAAGGCAAAGCGTTCGGCGGCGTTCTGCAGTTCTCGCACGTTGCCTGGCCAGGTATGGCGCAGCAGTAGCGCCCGGTGTCCCGGTTGCAATTCGTGGGGTGGCAAACCGTGGCGGGCGCTGGCTTCATCGGCGAAATGCTGGAACAGCATCAGCGCATCTTCGCCCCGCTCACGCAGCGGCGGAATGCGCAGCGGCGCGACGTTCAGGCGGTAATACAAGTCGGCACGGAATCGGCCCTGATCAGCGGATTGACGCAGGTCCTCCTTGGTCGCAGCGATAATGCGGATGTCGAGCGGGATCAGCTGGTTGCCGCCCAAACGCTCGACGACCCGCTCTTGCAGCAAGCGCAGCAATTTCACCTGCACGTCCAGGCTCATGCTTTCGATTTCATCGAGGAACAACGTGCCGCCATTGGCAAATTCGAACTTGCCGATGCGACGCTTCTGCGCGCCGGTAAACGCACCGGGCTCGTGACCGAACAGCTCGCTTTCCACCACCGACTCGGCCAGAGCCCCGGCGTTGATCGCCACGAATGGACCGTTACGCCGACTCGACAGGTCGTGCAGCGCGCGCGCCACCACTTCCTTGCCCGCACCGGTTTCGCCGAGGATCAGCACGTCGGCCTTGGTCGCCGCCAGTGCACCGATCTGCTCACGCAGGCGCAGCATCGGCGCTGATTGCCCGACGAGCCGAGCGCTCAGTTCGTTGCGATCGCTCAGGGCCAGACGCAGGCTGCGGTTGTCCAGCACCAGCCGGCGCAGGTCCAGGGCACGACGTACGCTGTCGAGCAGCGCGTCGCTGGCGAAAGGTTTTTCCAGAAAATCATAGGCTCCGGCACGCATGGCTTGAACGGCCAGCGGCACATCGCCGTGGCCGGTGATCAGCAGCACGGGTAGCTCCGGGTCCTGGGCGTGGAGTTCGGTCAGCAGTTCGAGGCCGTCCATGCCTGGCATGCGGATGTCACTGACCACCACGCCCGGCCAGTCACGCTGCAGCTGCCCGGCCAGGCCTTTGGCTTCAGCCAGCGGCAGGATTTTCAGGCCGGCCAGGTCCAGGGTCTGGCTCAGGGCCTGACGCAGGTGGGGATCGTCGTCGATCAACACGACCTGGATGCGGTTGTCGATGGTCATGCACTTCGGTCCTCGGACGGTTGCAGGCTCACGCCCGGTGCGCCTGCGCGCAATTTCAGGGTAATCAGGGCGCCACCTTCCTTGTGGTTGGAGAATGACAATTCACCACCGAAGGCGCGCATCAGGGTGTCGCAAATCGCCAGCCCCAAGCCAAGCCCCTGAGTGCGAGTCTTGGTGGTGTAGAAGGGCTCGCCGGCACGACCCAGCGCTTCCAGGCAGAACCCGGGGCCGTTGTCGCGAATGTACAGATTGACGCCGTCGGCGGTGGACTCGGCACTCAACCAGAGTTTACGCGGCGGGCCTTTTTCCGTCAGGGCATCGAGGGCATTGGCCAGCAGGTTGCCGAGTACCTGGCGCAGACGCGTTTCCCCGGCCTCGACCCATAGGGTGGCAGCCGGCAGATCACGGATCAGCTCGACTTCCATGCTGCGCCGACGCTTGGCCAGTAACGCCAGCGCGTCGTCCAGTGCCGGTTGCAGGGCAACACTTTCCGGGGCGTGGCGATCACGCCGGGCGAAGGCGCGCAGGTGAGCGATGATCGAGGCCATGCGCCCGGTCAATTCGCTGATCAGCTTGAGGTTGCCGCGAGCATCCTCGGTGCGCTGATGATCGAGCAGCACTTCGGCGTTTTCCGCGTAGCTGCGGATTGCCGCCAGCGGTTGGTTGAGCTCATGGCTGATGCTCGCCGACATCGTCCCCAGCGCCGAGAGCTTGCCGGCCTGCACCAGGTCATCCTGCGCGCGCACCAGTTCCTGCTGAGCGTGTTCGCGCTCCAGCACTTCCTGCTTGAGTCGACGGTTGAGGCCTTCGAGGTCGCTGGTCCGTTCGGCGACCCGGCCCTCCAGTTCGTGGCGGGCCTTGCCTTCGAAGGCGATCCGCTCCAGGTAATGGCGCCGGCGTTGCATCATCAGACCGAGCAGCAGCATCAATACCAGCAGCGTTGCGCCGCCAATGGCCACGACGGTGCGTACCGGACGATCGATCAGGGTGCGCGGCGCAAGGATACTGACGCTCCAGCCGGTTTCTTCGATCTGCCGGGTTTGGGTCAGCCAGGCGTTGGCGTCGAGATTCAATGGCTTGGGATCGCGGGTCGGGTAGGGTTGAATCGCGGTGATGGCCTCGCGTTCTGCGTCGCTCAATGGACGGGTCGAGCGGAAACGCCACTCGGGCCGTGACGTGAGGATGACCACGCCATTGTGGTCGGTCACCAACAGTTGTTCCGGGGTTTTACCCCAGAGGCTTTCGGTGTGGTCGAGGTCGACCTTGATCACTAGTACGCCGATGATTTTTTCGCGATCACGTATCGCCGCCGCGAAGAAGTAACCGCGCTTGGCCGAGGTGGTGCCCAGGCCGAAGAAGCGCCCCAGACGCCCGGCCATGGCTTCGCTGAAATAAGGACGGAAAGCGAAATTGCGGCCAACGAAGCTGTCGTGTTTGTCCCAATTGGAGGCCGCCAGCGTCTTGCCGGTGGTGTCCATCAGGTACATGACTTCGGCGCCGGTCTGGGCACTGATGTTTTTCAGCAGGCGATTGGCATTGCCCTGAATCACGCCCTCGTCGGGTGCAGCCAATGTCGCGCGCAGGGCGGGCAACTCGCCGAGAATCTGCGGTAACACTTCATACCGATGCAGAGTGCCCAGCAGGTTGGCGACGTAGAGGTCGAGGGTTTGACGGTTCTGCCCGGCCAGTTCGCTGCGGTAGTAACGCTCGGCCAGATGCTCCAGCGGCCACAGCAAGGGCGCCAGGCACAACGCGAGTAGCGCCAGGCTGCGCCAGCGGGGTCTGCGGGGGAGAGTTGGTGTCATGAGCATCAAGCGCCTATGGGTATAGACGCATTATGCCTAGGCTTGCGGGCGCAGTCTGCGCACCTGGGATCAAGTGCGCGCTGGCGGTGAACATTCACACAGGAATTCAGGAAAAAACTTCAGCGTCCTTGAGGAACGCGGCGGACTGATCCTTGGCTGACAGTTTCGGTGCTTCGTCCAGCTGCCAGTCGATGCCCAGGTCCGGATCGTCCCAGCGAATGCTGCGCTCGGCCGACGGAGTGTAGTAGTCGGTGGTCTTGTAGAGGAACTCGGCGAAATCACTCAACACCACGAAACCATGGGCAAAACCTTCCGGCACCCAGAGTTGGCGATGATTGTCGGCGGACAGACGCACAGCGACCCATTTGCCGAAATGCGGCGAGCTGCGGCGAATATCCACCGCCACGTCCAGCACTTCACCGGCGGTGACACGGACCAGTTTGCCCTGAGTGTTCTCCAACTGGTAATGCAAGCCGCGCAGTACACCTTTTTGCGAGCGGGAATGGTTGTCCTGAACGAATTGGGTGTTCAGGCCAGTCGCTTCTTCGAAAGCCTTGGCGTTGAAGCTCTCATAGAAGAAACCGCGCTCGTCACCAAATACCTTGGGTTCGATGATCAGAACACCGGGCAGGTTGGTGGTGACTACATTCATGGTGTTTCTCCAGCATTAGGCGTTAATGGCCGACATTCTTACGCAAAGTGGCGGCGGGTGCGAGTGGGGCGATGAAGAGAGTTGCGCGGGCATTTGATTTGCGCCAACCAGGAAGGGGGTTGCGTATCGCCCCAAGCAGTGGCGATATAAGCGCCTAATAAAATTTCAGGGGTCGTTGTATGCCGCTCGCCACGTTGATTCACCGCGCCAGTCTGCCCAGCCCGCAGGTGTCTGCGGCGCAAGCGATAGAGCTGCTGAAAGAGCATTACGGGCTGAGCGGGCGGTTGCAGGCCCTTGGGAGTCAGCAGGATCTCAATTTCCGCGTCGACAGCGAGCAGGGGCGTTTCGTCCTGAAAATCTGCCGTGGTGATTACTCGGCGCTGGAGCTGCAAGCCCAACACGCAGGGCTCAAGCATCTGGCTGAACATTCCGGCGTGCCGGTGCCTGGAGTGATCGCTGCCAAAAATGGCGCAGACTTGCTCTCACTTGAGGTCGGCGGCCAAGCGGTGCACGTGCGCCTGCTTGATTACATCGACGGCCAGTCCCTGACGCACCTCGATCACCTGAGCCATTCAGTGGTCGCCGGTTTTGGTCGGCTCTGCGGCGAAATGGACCTGGCGCTGGCCGGTTTCAATCACCCAGGCCTTGAGCGCACCCTGCAATGGGACGCTCGCCACGCCAATGCGTTAATCGCGCATCTGCTGCCGGTGATCAAGGATGAGCAACAACAAAGGTTGATTGCTGAAGCTGCCGAACAGGCCGAGCGCCATTTGCAGCCCTTGGTGGACAAGCTGCCGGTGCAGGCGATTCACATGGACATCACCGACGACAACGTAGTCTGGCAGCGGGATTCGCAGCACCAATGGCAGTTGCAGGGCGTCATCGATTTCGGCGACCTGGTCCGTACCTGGCGGATCACCGATCTGTCGGTGACCTGCGCCGCGCTGCTGCACCATGCCGATGGCGATCCGTTCTGCATTTTGCCGGCGGTTCGGGCTTATCACGCGGTCAATCCGTTGCAGCATGAAGAGTTGCTGGCACTCTGGCCGCTGATCGTCGCCCGCTCGGCAGTGCTGGTGCTGAGTGGCGAGCAGCAGGTCAGCATTGATCCGGGCAATGAGTACAGTCGCGACAACCTGACCCATGAGTGGGAAATTTTCCGTGTTGCCACGTCGGTGCCGTTGGAGTTGATGGAGGCGGCGATTCTTACCGCCGTCGGTCAAAGCCTGCCGAGCATCGGCAGTGAAAGCTTCGCGCCATTGTTGCCGAGTCTGGTGGGGCGTGAATTTGCGTTGATCGATCTGGGCGTGCTCAGTCCGCATTTCGAGGCGGGTAACTGGGAGCAAGAGGGGATCGACCAGCGTCTGCTGACTGAGGCCGCCGAGGCTCACGGTCTGGCGGCCAGTCGATATGGCCAGTATCGTCTGTCCCGCACTCGGCCGGATAGCGCCAGTGAACCGGATACTTTCCCGTTACATGTTGCATTGCGAGTGCCCGACGGCACGACGGTCGAAGCGCCGTTCGCCGGCGTTATCCATATCGAAGGGGAGAACTTGCTGCAACTGGACGGCCCGGAGCTCAGCGTCCGATTGTGGGGTGTGGCTCCATCGGTACGCAGTAGCGCGGCGCTGGTCAAAGGCCAGGTGCTGGGCTCAGTCAGCGGGCCGTTGATCGTGCAGTTGTGCCGAAGCGCTCAGCTAGATGCGCCGTTGTTTTGCACACCTTCGCGCGCCGCAGCCTGGCAGGCGTTATGTCCTTCACCTGCCGTGTTGCTGGGCCTGGCCTGTGATGCGCAAGAAGAGCTCGACCCGCAGACATTGCTCGCCCGCCGTGACGCGAGTTTCGCTCGCTCCCAGAAGCACTATTACGTTGACCCGCCGCGCATCGAGCGCGGCTGGCGCAATCACCTGATCGACATGCAGGGCCGTTCTTACCTCGACATGCTCAACAACGTCGCGGTCCTGGGTCATGGCCATCCGCGCATGGCTGCTGTCGCCAGCCGGCAGTGGTCGTTGCTCAACACCAACTCGCGTTTTCACTACGCGGCGATTGCCGAGTTTTCCGAGCGTTTGCTCAAGCTGGCGCCGGATAACATGGATCGCGTATTTCTGGTCAACAGCGGCACCGAGGCCAATGACTTGGCGATCCGTCTGGCCTGGGCCTACAGCGGCGGTCGCGACATGCTCAGCGTGCTGGAGGCGTATCACGGTTGGTCAGTCGCGGCGGACGCGGTTTCGACCTCGATTGCCGACAACCCCAAGGCCTTGAGCAGCCGTCCGGACTGGGTGCATCCAGTGACCGCGCCGAACACCTATCGCGGTGAATTTCGTGGCATCGACAGCGCACCGGACTACGTGCGCAGCGTCGAACATAACCTGGCGAAAATTGCCGAACAGAAACGCCAACTGGCCGGTTTCATCTGCGAGCCGGTGTACGGCAATGCCGGCGGTATCTCGCTGCCGCCGGGCTATTTGAAGCAGGTCTATGCGCTGGTCCGCGCTCAGGGCGGGGTGTGCATCGCCGATGAAGTGCAAGTCGGTTACGGCCGCATGGGCAAATTCTTCTGGGGCTTCGAAGAGCAGGGCGTAGTGCCGGACATCATCACCATGGCCAAAGGCATGGGTAACGGCCAACCGTTGGGCGCAGTCATTACCCGACGGGAAATTGCTGAAGCGCTGGAGGCCGAGGGTTACTTCTTCTCGTCGGCCGGTGGCAGCCCGGTCAGTTGCCAAATCGGCATGGCGGTGCTGGATGTGATGGAAGAAGAAAAACTCTGGGAGAACGCGCAGGTTGTGGGCGGGTATTTCAAAGAACGCCTTGAAGCGTTGATTGACCAGCATCCGTTGGTGGGCGCGGTGCATGGTTCCGGCTTCTATCTGGGCGTGGAGTTGATCCGCAATCGAGAAACCCTGGAGCCCGCGACCGAAGAAACCACAGCGTTGTGCGATCGCCTTCGTGAGCTGGGGATCTTCATGCAGCCGACGGGCGATTACCTGAACATTCTCAAGATCAAGCCGCCGATGGTTACGTCGCGTCAGAGCGTGGATTTCTTTGTCGACATGCTGTCGAAGGTGTTGGACGAGGGGTTGTAAGACTCGATATCGCTTTCGCGGGCAAGTCGGATCGCCGCACCGCTCGCTCCTACGGATCTATGTCGTTCGCGGAATATGCGCACGACACGAACCTGTAGGAGCGAGGCTTGCCCGCGAAAGCGTCATAAAGACATACCTGAAATTCGATTGTTATCGGGTTTGCGTGAGGTTTTTTCGACGGAGAGAATATTTATCGCTTTAAAAGCCGATTTTTATCGGCTATAAAGTCGCCACTGCCCACGGTGTGGATGAACCACGCCCGGTGCTGCCTCTTTCTGTCATCGGTCGATGCCACCCTCGACCTTCACACTTGCCCAGGAGATGATTCATGAGCCGTATCGTTACCGTCGCCGCTACCCAGATGGCCTGTTCCTGGGACCTTGAAGCCAACATCGAGACCGCTGAGAAGCTGGTCCGTGAGGCTGCGGCGAAAGGCGCGCAAATCATCCTGATCCAGGAGCTGTTCGAGGCACCGTACTTCTGCCAGAAACCGAACCCTGATTACCTGCAGCTGGCCACGACGGTAGAAGACAACGTCGCCATCAAGCATTTCCAGAAGGTCGCCAAAGAATTGCAGGTTGTTCTGCCAATCAGCTTCTACGAGCTGGCCGGCCGCGCACGCTTCAATAGCATCGCGATCATCGATGCCGACGGCAGCAACCTCGGGATTTATCGTAAAAGCCATATCCCGGATGGTCCTGGCTACCACGAAAAGTACTACTTCAACCCGGGCGATACCGGCTTCAAAGTCTGGAATACCCGCTACGCGAAAATCGGCGTGGGCATCTGCTGGGATCAGTGGTTCCCTGAGTGCGCCCGCAGCATGGCGCTGCAAGGCGCGGAAATCCTGTTCTACCCGACCGCCATCGGCAGCGAGCCACACGACAAGACCATTTCGTCCCGCGACCATTGGCAGCGCGTGCAACAAGGCCATGCCGGTGCCAACCTGATGCCGCTGATTGCCAGCAACCGCATCGGCAACGAAGAGCAGGACGGTTACGACATTACCTTCTACGGCTCGTCGTTCATTGCCAACCAGTTTGGCGAGAAAGTCCAGGAGCTGAACGAAACAGAAGAAGGCATTCTGGTTCACAGTTTTGACCTCAATGAGCTGGAGCATATCCGCAGCGCATGGGGCTCATTCCGCGACCGTCGTCCGAACTTGTACGGCGCGATCAAAACCCTCGACGGTTCCCTGGAGTCCTGAACCATGACCACTTTGAACAGTACCCCTCGCACCGACGGCTTTTACATGCCCGCCGAATGGGCACCACAGACCCAGACCTGGATGGTCTGGCCCGAGCGCCCGGACAACTGGCGCCTGGGCGGCAAACCGGCGCAAGCCGCGCACGTGGCGGTGGCCAAGGCCATCGCGCGTTTCGAACCGGTGACCGTGGCGGTTTCCGCCGGCCAGTACGAAAATGCTCGCGCCCGTCTCGACGTGCCGAATATTCGTTTGGTAGAGATGTCCAGCGATGACGCCTGGGTTCGGGATACTGGCCCGACGTTCGTCATCAACAATCGCGGCGAAGTCCGTGGTGTGGATTGGGACTTCAATGCCTGGGGCGGTTTTGACGGTGGTCTTTATTCGCCGTGGAACCGTGACTCGCAAGTGGCGGGCAAGATCCTCGAAATCGAGCGCAGCCCGCGCTACCGCACCGAAGGTTTTGTGCTCGAAGGCGGCTCGATCCATGTCGATGGTGAAGGCACCCTGATTACCACCGAAGAGTGCCTGCTCAACCGCAATCGCAACCCGCACATGGACCGTGCGCAAATCGAAGCGGTGCTCAGCGCTAATCTGGCTGTGGATAAAATCATTTGGCTGCCGGACGGTTTGTTCAACGACGAAACCGACGGCCATGTGGATAACTTCTGCTGCTACGTGCGTCCGGGCGAAGTACTGCTGGCCTGGACCGACGATCCGCAGGACCCGAACTACCCGCGCTGCCAGGCGGCAATGAACGTGCTGCAAAACAGCACCGATGCCAAGGGGCGCCCGTTCACGGTGCACAAGATGCCGATTCCGGGGCCGCTGTATGCCACCGAAGAAGAGTGCGCAGGTGTCGATCCGGTGGATGGCACTCAGGAACGCAATCCGACTGTTCGTCTGGCCGGCTCTTACGTGAACTTCCTGATCGTTAATGGCGGCATTATCGCGCCGAGCTTCGACGACCCATTGGACGGTCCGGCCAAAGAGATTTTGCAGACTTTGTTCCCGCAGCATGAAGTGGTCATGGTGCCGGGTCGCGAACTGTTACTGGGGGGCGGTAACATCCACTGCCTTACCCAACAACAGCCCGCCCCGCACAAGGAGTGAGTGAGGTCGTAACAGCTTGAGTTGATTGAAGAATCGATTGAGCAACGTTTTAGCCTCGTTATTTCACAGAAAGCCCGCAGCCCATCAGGACTGCGGGCTTTTTTGTATCCACTTGTCGACACTTCGAAAACATTGGCACAGCTCTTGTATCTTCGATGGCGCAACATGGGGAGGGAGAGAACTTCGATGTTCTGTCATAAACCTTGGATAAGTTAGCCGCTCACAAACCAGGAGAGAGCGCTGAGATGAACGCCGAAATGAACGTCGTGAGCGAGCGGGCAATGCATCCCCTGGCAGTTAACAGCGAATCGCTCCAGGTCTTGGCGCAATGGTTGAAGTCCAATGGAACGCGTCAGATCAGAGAACCTGATCCGCGCCGGATGATGATCGAGCGCTACCCTGCTGGTTTATTCAGCGAGGCGGAACTGGACGCACTGTGGGATGTGATGGAAGGATAAGAAGAAAAACAACGGATTGATAAAAGCGCTGCCGGGAAGGCGGCGCTTTTTTATGGGCGAAGATTTTTATGAACACTGGAGATCAAATGTGGGAGCGGGCTTGCTCGCGAAAGCGATATGCCAGTCAATGAAGATGTTGAACATGATGGCCCCTTCGCGAGCAAGCCCGCTCCCACAAGGTTTTGCATTGTTTAGAAGATATAGGTTCCGATCACATCGGCCATAACCTGGCGGAAACAGAAAGTATTCGACCGATTCATGAAACAGACTGAAAGCCATTCCAGCGTTTTTCCGAAACTGTCTGGGGATTAACCTGCCGGCATTGAGTTTTCCTACTTTGTTGCCGGAGTCTTCCCATGATCCTTCACTACATTTACGACCCATTGTGCGGCTGGTGTTACGGCGCCAAGCCACTGGTGCAGGCCGCCCAAAGTGTTCTGCCGGTAATCGCCCACGGTGGCGGCATGATGACCGGCGCCAACCGCCAGACCGTTTCGTCACAACTGCGCAATTACGTCATGCCCCATGACCGACGCATCGCCGAGTACACCGGCCAGCCGTTTGGTGAGGCGTATTTTGAAGGTTTGCTGCGCGATGAGACGGCAGTGTTCGATTCCGCGCCGCCGATTGCCGCTGTGCTGGCAGCCGAGCAGATCGCTGGCCGCGGGCTAGCATTGCTGGGGCGTTTGCAGACGGCTCATTACGTGGAAGGTCGACGTATCGCTGATAACGCCGTGCTGCTGGAACTCGCCACACAGACCGGCCTTGAACCCGAGGCGTTCCAACAGGCATTTAATGAAGCTGACACCGAGCGCCATATCAAGGACAGCCGCGCACTCCTGGCCAAGGTCGGTGGACAGGGTTTTCCGACTTTTGCGCTGGAACAGGATGGCCAGCTCACCCTGGTCGACATCGGCCCTTGGCTCGGCAAGCCGCAAGCCTTCGCCCAATGGCTGGGTCAGTCGTTTGCGGCGAAAGAGTCTTCATCCGCGTTTCAAACCTGTGGCCTCGACGGCTGCGCCCATTGAATTCACCTGGAGTCACCATGGATAACCTGAGCCTGATTAAAAGCACCTACGAAGGCGCCAACTCCCAGGAGAACGCTCGCAATACCGCCGCGGCACTGGCCGATGACGCTCGCTGGACTGAGGCCGCAGGTTTCCCGTACGCCGGGACCTATGTCGGTTTCGACGCTATCGTCGAAAACGTGTTCAAGCGCCTGGCCACCGAGTGGGAAGATTTTCAGTTCAAGGTCGAGCACTACGTCGCACAGGGCGACAAGGTGTTTGCCTACGGCAATTACAGCGGAATCTACAAAGCCACCGGGCGCCCGATGAATGCTCGGGTCGCTCACTTGTGGACCCTGGCCGAGGGCAAAGTCACGCATTTCGAACAATTCGTCGACAGCCACACCGTGCAATTGGCTATCGCTGACAAGTGATTTCTTAGACGATTTTCGCCTATTCACAGACGATTCCTGAAATTGACACCTTATTAAGGGCGCAGATAGGATGCGCCCCACGCCTGTGGCTAACCGCCATGACTCACAAAACAATAAAAGGCCCGCCGCGAATTTTCGTGGGCGGGCCTTTTTGTTTTTGGGTGAAAAAAGAGCGCGATAGCGCCATTTCAGTGGTTCGACACAGCGCGTATCAACCCGTAATAAGGAAAATAACATGTTGAACAAGCGAATCAGCCTGATCGCATTGGGGATGTTGAGCGCCACTCAGGCTATGGCTAACGACCAGGCCGAATCCAAGGGTTTTGTTGAAGACAGCAGCCTCAAAGTGCTGCTGCGCAACGCCTACATCAATCGTGACTACAAGGACGGCCGACAGGACAAAGCCGAGTGGGGCCAAGCGGCGATCGGTACTTTCTCGTCCGGCTTCACCCAAGGCACCGTTGGTGTGGGTGTGGATGCTTTCGGTCTGTACGCACTGCGTCTGGATGGCGGCAAAGGCCGCAGCGGCGCCGGTGGTATCGACTTTTTCAAACAGGGCGACAGCGGCAACGCGGCTGACGACCTGTCGAAGGGTGGCGCGGCCGTCAAGTTCCGTCTCTCCAGCACCACGCTGACCTATGGCGACCAGATGCCGGCCCTGCCGGTGCTGAACTACGACAACTCGCGCCTGCTGCCAGAAAGCTACACCGGCACTTTGATCACCTCCAAGGAGATCAAAGGCCTGGAACTGAACGCCGGTCGCTTCACCGCCGAATCGCGCAAAAGTGCTGAAGGCCGTGACAGCGGTGGCTTGAAGTCGATCAACGTGTTGGGCGGTAGTTACCAGTTCACCGAACAGTTCAAGGCCGCGCTGTACGCGTCCGACGTCGAAGACGTGCTGAAGAAACAGTACGTGAACGCCAACTACGTGTTCCCGATCGACAAGGATCAGTCCCTGACGCTGGACTTCAACGGCTACCGCACCAAGCTGGACGATTCCTACGTCCGTGAAAGCGGTGCTACCGGCGACGACAACAAGATCTGGAGCCTGGCAGCGACCTTCGCCACCGGCCCGCATTCGTTCACTCTCGCTCACCAGCGCAGTACCGGCGACAGCAACCTGGGTTACGCCTACGGTGGCTACCAGAAGGATCAAGGTCGCGTCGGCGACGGTGGCAACACCATCTATCTGGCGAATTCCTACTGGTCTGACTTCAACGCTGAAGACGAACGCAGCTGGCAGTTGGGCTACGGTCTGGACTTCAGCGCATTCGGCGTTCCTGGCCTGAGCTACAACGTTGCCTACGTGCGCGGTGACAACATCACCACCTCCACCAGCGAAGGCGGCACCGAGCGCGAGATCTTCAACCAGTTCAAGTACGTCGTGCAAAGTGGCCCGGCCAAAGACCTGAGCGTGAAGGTACGCAGCTCGATCCTGCGCGTGTCGCACAAATCCAGCGAGTACAACGTCAGCGGCAACGAACTGCGCGTATTCGTGGATTACCCGATCAACATCTTCTGATGATTGGCTGAGTTGTTCAGACTCGATAAAAACCCTGACTGGTTCAGGGTTTTTTTCGCCTCATGACCGTAGGGAAATACAAAAAATGGCTGTTTTCGATCGCGGAAAGTCGAATTAAAGCAACTTCATACTGCGTTTCAATCAACGCTTGATATGCCTGAAATTCTTTCTCATGGGCCGCAAATCCTGCACCTACTAGATTAAGCCGCTAAATGCAGCGGAGACCTAGTAATGATCGTTTTAAACAGAGAAGTTGGCGAATCGCTACGGCGCGACAAATATGTCAACGTCCAGGGAGCTGACTTTAATCTGTTCGGTCATTTTTCCGACTTCGTCAGATTGACCAAAAGTTGGGAAAGCATGGAGCCGGACAGTTATTACGGCCAGGCCGATGCGGGCATGCGTTTCCGTCGTTACAGCGATTTCGAATACAACCCGGTCACCCGTGACTTGACGCAGCTGGAACACCGCGCCTACGTGCAATCGAAGGCCAACAACAGCTACGTCGGCGGACTGGAGCGGCACTTCCAGGATTTCTCCAACGAAGTCATCAATTCGCCGGTGATGCGCAGCCTCATCGATGCGGATTTCGAGGTGTACAAGAACGTATTGCCGCCGGAGTTGCACGACGAAATCTGGCAATGCCAGATCCATCAGATCCGCATCGAAATCAAGCCAGGCAAGCAACTGGAAATTACCCCTGAAGGTATTCATTGCGACGGTTATCCGTTCAGCGGTGTGCATTTCTGGGGTCGCAATAACGTGGATGGGGCGGAGAGCCGTTTGTATTCGCCCCAAGAGGAACAATTGGCGGCGACGACCTATCTGGAAATCCTCGACACCACCTACTTCCTCGATCGCGACATGCGTCACTACGTGACACCGGCACGCAACACCCACGCTCACGAAATGGCCTATCGGCAGATTCTGGCCATTTCCTTCTCGCGGCCCGGGACCGCTTTTGACATTGTTCGCTGAACAGCTAGACCCCATGTTGCACATCGCTGAGTGCCCTGCACCGGTGATGCTGCAGCGCGCGACGGCCAAGGATGCCCAGCGCCTGGAGTGCTTCTTTCGGCAATTCGAAGAAGTGTCGTTCTGTGAATGGCAGGACGCCAAATGCCTGCGCGGTGTGTTGGTGCAAAAAACCACTGCTGCGTTCCTCGCGCTCGATATCCGTGGCGAAGTAGTCGGCGCGGTGTTGGGCGGCATGCTCGGCAGCCGTGGCACCATCAATCACTTGGCGGTGAGCCCGGTGTATCGCAGCCAGGGCGTCGGTCAGCGCCTGGTGGAAGCGGCGTCGGCAGACATGAAACGGGTCGGTGTGCTGCGGATGTTCCTGTTCGTCGACGATGCTAACCTTGCCGGCAAACGTTTTTGGAGTGCCCAGGGCTTTTGCGAGCCGCGTGGCGAAACGACCTTTGAGAGGGACTTATGAATGAGACGTCCAGCAGCCAGCCGCTGATGGTCGAGCCCCAGCCCTCGCGCACGTTTGCTGAAGCCAGCCCGGTTATTGCGGGCTACTTCACGGTGTCGTTTGTGTTCGGTTTGATGGCCGTCAATGCCGGATTGCCCGTGTGGCTGCCGGTCGCGATGTGCCTGTTCGTCTACGCCGGTGCCTCGCAGTTCGCCGCCCTGGCGCTGATCTCCAGCGGCGCGTCGCTGACCACCATCATCCTCACTACGTTTCTGATCAATGCGCGGCACATGCTGATGTCGGTCTACATGGCCAAGGCCTTGCAGGCGATGGGGCTCAGTCGTCTCGAGCGCTGGTGTTATGCCGGCGGGCTGACCGATGAATCGTTCGCCTTCCACAGCGTCAAACTGGGCAAGGGCACGCCGGTCAATGTGCGTTATCTGATTGGCTTCAATCTGTATTGCCACACGTCGTGGGTACTGGGTGGTTTGCTGGGAGCAATCTGCGCGCAGTACGCGGCGCACCTGATCAAATATCAGCTCGACTATGCGCTGACCGCGATGATGCTCTACGTGCTGGTATCGCTGTGCAACACCCGCAATAAACTGATCGCCGCACTGGCCGCGGTCGCCTGCATGGGTGTCCTGAGCCTGATCGGCAGCTCACCCTTCAACGTATTCATCGCCACATTCGTGGGCTGCGGGGTGGGTGTATGCCTGACCAAACGTTCCTGATCCTGGTCGTCGTGCTAATGATGGCCGTGACGTTCCTGCCGCGTGCATTGCCGCTGCAAGTGAACACCGACCATTGGCCGCCCTTCGTCGCCAGGGCGCTGGAATACCTGCCGGTGGCGATCGTCGCTGCAATCAGCCTTACGCCGCTGTTGATCAAGGATCAGCAGGTGCAGCTCGATCGCCCGGAATTCTATGCAGCGATTCCGACGTTGTTATGTGCGTATTTCAGCAAAAACCTCTTTCTCAGTGTGGCGGTTGGGACGGCTGCGTACATTGCGCTCGGGTCGTTCATGTAGCGACAGAGCGACCACGTCGTTCAAGGCCTGACCCGACAACTCGGGATTATTGACCGCCAACCGCACTTCGAGGGAATCCTCGAAACCCGGGAAAATGGTCAGGCCGTTACGCAGCGCCGCTTCACGGGAAACCATGCCAAGGCCGTCCATTTGTGTGATCAACGACAGGGTCAGGGTCTCGCTGCAGGAATAGATCATCCGCTTGCCTGACTCGTAATTACCAAGGCCGGCGTCGAGAAAACGCAAGAAGCTGTGGGAATACGGACAATCATCGGCAGGACGAACCTGAAACTTATTGCCGAGCAGCATCAGCGGATCGTTTTCCTGTCCGCAATGAGCACCGACCACCTGCACCTGTACATGGGGCAGGGCAATGCTGGGTAACCCCGGTTGTTGCGGGCCGATCAGCACGGCCAGGTCGAAATCCTCATTCTTCAACTTGCTGAGGTTTTCCATCGACTCGGCGTAGCTGAATTCCAGTTGATAATCAGGAAACACCTCAATGAGGCGTCCGATCATTCGCCGGTTGAAGTCGGCCGAGAGCGTGGTGTTAAGCGCAACCTTGAGCGTGCGCTGCCCAGGCACTTTGAGCGCGGCGACTTTTTCTTCCAGTTGCCGCGTGGCGACCAACACTTTGTCCATGTAGGGCGTGAGCTCCGTGCCCTGCGTTGTCAGGGTCAGCCCCTTGTTGGAGCGACGAAACAACCGAAAACCGAACTGCTCTTCAACCTTGTTCAACTGCGCGGCCAATGCCTGCACGGTCAAACAGGAATGCTCTGCCGCCGCCGACAATGAGCCGGTCTGCACAATGCGCATGAGGTTACGTAAGGTTCTGCTATCCATTTGGGTAATGCCCTCTAAAGTGGGCTGGCTATTGTTGTGTACCTGGCCGCCGGGTGGGCGTCGGTCGCGTGCTGGCTATGATCCTGCACCTGAGCATGCTTGTCCCGAGTTTAGTAGCGAAATGATTCTGCGTCCGATGGTTTGAGGCTTACACAGGATCGGGGTTTTGGTGGCAGGTAGGTGATCAGGGGGCAAAAAAGGCCCGGATGGGGGGAGGTGTGGGCGTTTTTTGGCAGCAGCTAAACCTTTTTCCAAGGCAAAAAAAAGCAGCCTGATCAGGCTGCTTTCGTGAATAGGTGCTTGATATTGTGCTCCCTCAAGCAGGGGAGGAGAGGTTTACCCGAGCGCTGATTTTCAGGTCATCAACGGGGCTCCTACATCGACTATCGCCACCTGAAGGCAGTCGGTTTCGCGCTCTCGATTAAATTTTCTTCTCGTGTGACGCGGGTGTCAACGGGTGTATTTGACCGTGTGTCGGCGTCTTTTTTGGGGGGCGGAAATCTCTTTTCCCAATAGTCTGCGCATGATGATGTGTTCCCGGCAACTCATTACACCACGTCACTAATGATGTTCCCGTCCCCACCTTTATCCCCCTGACCCAACCTCATACATTCCTCTCCAACGCCTCCCCATCATCCCGATGAGAGGGCCACTGGAGATTCCTCATGCCTTTCGTAAGCGTACGCATCACCCGCGATGGCGTTACCTCCGAGCAGAAAGCTCAGGTGATCGCCGAAATCACTGAAACCCTGGAACGCGTCCTCAACAAACGTCCGGACCTGACCCACATCGTGATCGAAGAAGTCGACACCGATAACTGGGGCTATGCCGGGATCACCACTACCCAATACCGCAAGCAACTGGCTGAAGCGCAGGGGCAGTCATGACCGCGTCCGTCAAAACCATCATTCAGTAGTAGAGGGTTCATCATGAGCAATTCGAAAAAAGTCATCGTTATTACTGGCGCCTCTCAAGGTCTCGGCGCAGGCATGGTCAAGGCCTTCCGTGATCTCGATTACCGGATTGTCGCCACTTCGCGTTCGATCCAACCATCCACCGACCCGGACATCCTTACCGTTGCCGGCGACATCGGCGACCCGGCGATCGCCCAGCGAGTCATCCGTGAAACGATCGAACGTTTCGGCCGTATCGACACCTTGGTCAACAACGCCGGGATCTTCATCGCCAAGCCATTCACTGCCTACACCCCTGAGGACTATGCCGCGGTGCTGTCGGTGAACCTGAATGGTTTCTTCTACATCACCCAACTCGCGATCACCGAGATGGAAAAACAGGGCAGCGGCCACATCGTCAACATCACCACCAGCCTGGTGGACCACGCGATTGACGGTGTGCCGTCGGTGTTGGCCTCATTGACCAAAGGTGGGTTGAACGCGGCGACCAAATCCTTGGCCATTGAGTACGCCAAGCGTGGCATTCGGGTGAATGCGGTTTCCCCGGGCATCATCAAGACGCCGATGCATGGTGAAGAAACCCATGAAGCGCTGGGGAGTTTGCATCCGGTTGGGCGCATGGGGGAGATCAGCGACATTGCTCAGGCTGTGGTGTATCTGGACAGCGCCAACTTTGTCACCGGGGAGATTCTGCATGTTGATGGCGGGCAGAGTGCCGGTCACTGAGACCTGATTTACACCCCAGAAGCAACAAAGCCCTCGCATTGCTGCGAGGGCTTTGTTTTGATGCAGTGCTGGAGCAGCGAAGGATGCTCCAGGCTGATGATTTCATTTCTTCCCAAGGATGGATATTTATCTAATGCTCAAGTTCAACGCTCATCTCGGTTTCCAATTCAATGAATTGCCTTTTCTGCAACGCATCGAAGCCGCCGCCGCAGCGGGTTTTCGGGCAGTGGAGTTCCCGTCGCCCTATGAATTCGACGCGAGCCTCCTGGCAGACCACCTGGCGCAATACAGTCTGCCGTTGATTCAGTTCGCCGCACCGGCGGGCGTTACCAAAGGCATCGCTGCCTTGCAGGGCAAGGAAGAAGAGTTTCGCCACGGTTTGCTCCAGGCCGCCCGCTATGCAAAGGCGCTGGCATGTTCGAATGTCCACATCATGTCTGGTGTTACGACGCAGGATGACGCAGGACCTATCTTCGGAGGCAACCTGGAGTATGCCGTCAAGTACTTCGAGGATCAGGGATTGCGGCCGCTTATCGAAGTAATTTGTACGCAAGAGATGCCGGGCTATTACATGTCTGACTTCAGCAAGGCGCAACAGGTGCTGGAGACCTTCCCGAGTGTCGGGCTGATTCTCGATCTTTACCATGCCCAGCTTTTGACCGGAGATGCGGCAGATGTTCTGGCTCGGTTTTATGACAGAACAGTCCATGTGCAAATTGCCGACTGCCCGGGGCGTCACGAACCGGGAACGGGGAGCATCGACTTTGCTGCCTTGTTCGCGGCGCTGGAGCAGCGTGGGTATCCAGGATGGATCGGCTGTGAATACCGTCCTTCCGGTGCCACTGTTGCGAGCCTTGACTGGATTAAACAGCTAAGTGCTTAGCGCTTGCGATGCGGACGGGATTCGCATCTACGAGCGTTCAGAGCAAACCCGCCAAGTTCTATAACTTCAGGTTCTTAGTGGTACGTCATTGCGTCCAAAAAAACTAAATCCATCCTGTTGTTTCTACGATGTTTAAGAATTCATTGCTGGAGTCGTGCTGCTGCCGGCTCCGGCATGGCCGCCAGCGAACTAAACTAGTTGTATCTCTGTAGCAGATGTCTCTCCAGAGGTAAGGAGGTGTCAAATGGCCATTCGTGATACCTATCAGGAAATTGAGCAGACCCTGGGTCTGGTACCGGAGTGGATCAAGCAGATGCCGGAAGGCGGAGCGATCGGATTCTGGGGCGTGGCCCGGGACTTCTGGCTGGCAGATACCAAGATTCCTAATAAGTACAAGGAGTTGATAGGTCTGGCGGTGTCCGGGGCGACCCGTTGCAAGTATTGCGCCCTGTTCCATACCGAAGCCGCGCGCTTGTTTGGCGCGAGCGATGAGGAAATTTCCGAAGCCAGCTTTATGGGCTCGCTGACCATGATGGGCAGCACCTTTATTAACGCCCAGCAGATCGATTACGAGCAGTTCCGGCAGGAAACGCTGAGTATCGTCCGGTATGTCAAAGATCACTCGCAACCCAAAGCCGCTTAAGCCGTTGCGCGAACCTGCCCTTCGCCAACTGACGAAGGATAAGTTGATTGCAATCACCAGCGATGGTCTTAGGACCACCGCTCGGTGGCAAGCGGCTGTGCTGCGAGCCATCAGCGAACTAATGCAATACAGCGATACCGCCCGCGAAGAAAACCAAGACCTGCGCATCCCCTTCGCCAAAGCACTCCATGACCTCTATGCCGGACAGAAGTCCGACGCCGAGTTGACGGAAATGGTGCTTCTGATGCTGGAAGTGGAAACCGCCCCCTTGCTCGGCAAAGGGCCCCACGCAGGAGCGGCATCTGGGAACAACAACCTCTGAGAAGTGGAAAAGGGACAACTTTATTTTCCCAGATGGAAATCGTCGTATCCCTGGTTCGAGCAAAAAAGACCCGCACGATTTGAGCATGCTGACGACGTCAACCTAGGCTTGGCGGGTGTATTGGTGTGCATTTCAGGTGGGTGCAGTCGCTCGTCAACGTCATGCTGAAGCGAATGTGTAATGGCAGGCGCGCAGGCGAATTTGGTGGGGCTATCAAGGTCGGGTGGAAGCAGATTCTCCAACCCCAGAAACAACAAAGCCCTCGCATTTCTGCGAGGGCTTTGTTTTGTATGGTGCGGCACCAGACGAACGGTAGGTTTCATCTAGGCCAGGTTTTCTACGGGTCTGGAATTCGGTAGAAAATTCAGCGTACCCCAACTGGTAACTATAAATAAATCAGTTAGTTATGGCGCTCAGTGGAATCGAATCCGGACCCTATGGGTATAAATGCAAGCCTCTCTGGGCATAGTTATCTAAGGCTATACGTATGGTTTAAAGTGATAGAGCATTCAGCTCGTCTTTGTAAGGCATTTTTGACGAGTAAAGATTATGAAATGCTTTCCCAATAGCTCCTGAAAAAAGAATTAGTTCTGGATTGTTGGTTCCACCCATGAGGATGTGAGTCATTGCAATACCTGGGTAAGGATCTATGTAATAAATTTCTTTTACGCCCAACTGATATGCTTTTTTTGAGCAAAGTTCGCAAGGGCTTGCGGTTGTGAACAGCTTCCCGTTTTCTATGCCCCTACCACCATATTTAGATATTTGTAAAAATGCATTTTCTTCTGCATGTAGTGAACGAGTGTGTACTTGGTTTTTTTCTCCTATCAAGTCGTTATATTCGCTTTTAAAGCAGTAAGAAACATTTCTTCCTGTGTTTTCAATTTTCAGGTATTTTTCGCTTTCTTGGGTAAATCTAGCGATGTATTGAATATTCGACTTTTCGTATTCGGAGTATGCTTCTTGATCGTTTCCACTCACTAGATCAAACCTGTTTCTTAAACTGCAAGGTACCTGCCCAAAAGGAGTGTCATTCCATCCTACGGACTGGACTGAGAAATTTTTATCCGTTACTACTGCTCCGACCTGCCTGGAAATGCAACCTGAGTTCAGTTTTGCGGTGTAAGCAATTTGCATGCATCTTTCTAAAGGCGTGGGTGTTATTAGCCCTGGGCGAACCATAAGGCAAACGAACGTTATGATTTGATTTGCTAGTAAGCTGAAGTGTGAAACTGTATTGGTTGAGTTTGGATTGCTAATATATAGGTCGGAACGTTGCAGGCAGGCTTGGATATCCTGCTTTATGTAAGTTGATTTGTCGGTTAGCTTTCTATCGCCGTATTCTTCATCGTCCATCGCTTTTATTTGGGTGTCCGTATATCCCAATGCTCTGAGTCGGGATTTACGCTGGTCATCTTCACAGGAAACGGCCATTAAATAAAATGATGAGTATCTATCTTGGAAGTATATTGCTTCAAATGGATTGCGGATCGCGTCTATTACGATGAATGTCCGCTCACCTCTATTTCTGGCCTTACGTATCTCTTTAATTATTTTGTTGATTCGTTCGGCTAGAGAAAAGAAGTTTCCCCCAATTACCTCGTTCGAGGTTGGGTTGCCAGAATTTCGGACATTGTTACCGACTGTTTGAAATAGTGCGACATATCCTGCTCCGCCAATTTGTTTTTTTAGTTCATTGTTCTGGTTTGGTAGGAATTCAGTGTAAAAAACTCTGAGCGAATCAACATCTTGATGGTTTAGGTTGGTGTGCGTGTCTTTTATAACCTTTATGTTTTCTATGATTTTTGTCTGCAGATCGTCAGTAAGTCCGGCGACGCCTCCTATAAATCTTGCAGTATCTTCGATGCTTTTTTCGCTGAGCAACAATGTTAGGATTGAGCTAGCTTGAATTGAAATAAAAGGAGTCCAGGTTTTTTCAAAGCATTTATAAATAATTTTTTGTTTTCTTTGAGTGTTGTCATTTGGTGAGCCTCCTTTGTATAAGGAGTGCTTTATCTGATCTTGCTTTTTTGAAAGTATGCTTGCTACGGTTGAGCATCCACTTCCTGTCTGACCAGTCAGTCCTATTATTATAAAATCGTCTTTATCGCCATAAATTTTCGAAATAGTATTTTCAAAGTATGTTGTCATTTTTATCGTCCATGTACTGGCTCGGGTAGGCGTTCCCTAGATGCGTCTGTAGGCAATATGCCATTATTTTTTCGGCGATATCAAGGGATTGGTGCAGCCACGCAGCTGAGTGCATTGGGCCGATTGAGTGGGGTACTGCAGATAGCTTTGTGTCGATCCCGCCCTCCGCCTATAAGCGACAGACAGCGATGAACGAAAAAAACCGCCAAAGGGCGGGTTTTTCGGGGGCGTGAAAAAGTGGACACCCATTAGCCGGTCTCAAGTCAAGGTTAATGGGTGTCCCCTTTTCCGATTCGCCACTATGACGGTCGAGCAGCGCTTCCACGGAATAGGGGACGGATCTATTTTCCTGGCTAAAAACGGGGTGTCTGCGCGCAGTGGTGCTAGCGTTGAACACAACATCTATCCGCTGATGCTTCGGTATCGAACCAGTACCCACCTCAAAGGAAAAACCGTAATGGATCTACATAACGAGTTCGAGAACAGCAAATTCTTCAACCGCGCCCGAATCGATCGACGCGCCGCCGATGCCTTGGTCGGGTTGGCCGCTGGGATTACGGCCGACGGTGTTGTGAACATCACAGAAGCGGTTTTTCTAAAGCAATGGTTGGAAAACAATCTCGCGCATCTGAATGATCCGGTAATCAATCTGCTGTATTCACGTTTGGCGTGCATGCTTCAGGACGATGCTCTAGACAAGGATGAGTCCCTGGAGCTGCTTAACATCCTGCGTGGTTTTTCTGGAGTGGGTATTGAGGGAGCGAAGGTCGGGGGTGCTGTTGCCGTTGCTCCTACGGATCTTCCCTTCAATTTACCGGCCCCTGATTTGGTGTGGAATGGCCGGATGTTTGTATTTACAGGTGTTATGGCTTTTGGGCCACGTAAGGATTGTCAGGCGCTGGTCGAAGAACGAGGTGGTTTGATTGGCGGCAATGTGAGTAAGAAGGTGCATTACCTGGTGGTCGGTAGTGTGGGCAATGAGCAGTGGCGCCACAGTACTTATGGAACGAAGATCATGAAGGCGGTGGAGTTGCGGGAGGCGGGAGCTTCGATTGCCATTGTGGGAGAGGATCACTGGCAAAGGATGCTGTTTGGTTGAGGTTGCTTCGTTGTTGGTGTTTTGGGGAAGGCAGCCCTTTGTCTTGGCCAGCAGATCGTCGGTGGGTTTGACGGCCTCATCGCGAGCAGGCTCGCTCCCACAGGTTTCCAATGTGTCGACAAAAATTGGACGTTCCAGAAACAACAAAGCCCTCGCATTTCTGCGAGGGCTTTGTTTTGTATGGTGCCGGCACCAGGAGTCGAACCCGGGACCTACTGATTACAAGTCAGTTGCTCTACCAACTGAGCTATACCGGCATGTTAGGGCGACGATTATAGCGATTGGGTTGGTTCTGTAAACCCCTGAATTCAGACTATTTTTACGCAGGCGTTTGGTCAGGCGCGAACCAGCACTTTCTTGAGTTTCTGCAGGGCACGCCAGGCTCGGCTGTTTTGCATCGCCCGCAACTGCGCTTCGGCGTGTTCGGCGCGTTGCAGGGCGGCGGCGAGGTGGTTTTCAGCGTCGGTGATGGGGTGGCTGAAGTTGTGGCCGCGGCAGAACTGGAATTCGTCCAGGTTGCAGGGCGGGATGTCGAAGGCGGGTTTGAGGGCCAGGTGTTCTTCGGCGAGGTAGTAAGTGTTGATGCCGTCGAACAGGATGGACTGGTAGCCGGCGCCGGTGACGAGGGTTTCCCAGGTCTGGTCGCGTTCCCATGGGGTTTCGATGAGGATGATCCACGGTCGCCATCGGGTGAAGTCCATGCCGCGCAGGACGGTTTCTTCGTGGCCTTCGACGTCGATCTTCAAGAAGTGAATCGGACGGATCCCGGCGTGTTGTTCGCAGATGGAGGCCAGGGTGCGGGATCTGACGGTTTGGCTGCGCACGTCCATGCCGGCGTCTTTGTGTTGCTGGGCCAGGGCCGGGTCAAGGGTCGACAGGCCGGTGCCGGCGATGCCGTAGAAGGTCAGGTCGTCGGCACTTTCGCCGGCCACGCATTGCAGGTTGATGTCGTTGGGGCGTTGCTCGCACAGGGCGTCGTAATAATTTGGCATGGGTTCGACGTTGATGCCGGTCCAGCCGCGGTCATAGAAGGCCTTGGTGACGGAGTCTTGGGTGGGGTGGTTGGCCCCGATATCGATATAGAAGCCATTTTCGACGTACTTGAGGGCGCGCCACAGGCGGATGTCTTCGAAATTCTGGGCGTAAGAAATGAACGTCACGGTCGCATCCTGTCGGTCAGATTTTTCTTGTTCATGTCCGCACTGTCGGCGTCCTTGTATGCGTGTATAGCAAGGGACGTTGCAAGGTGCAATTTTCCGCTCTGGATGTCCGGTGTTCGGCGGTTATGTCGTTTTGATGAAATGCTTATGCACAATGGGCTAGGGGCGATTGCCTGTTCATTACGATTTTGTAGACTCGTTCTCATTTGTCCGCAAATGCCTGTTTTGCGGGTTTTTTATTTGTGTGAACAAAAAATGACCAGCAGTGTTTAAGGCGTAAAACGGCGCGGATATTGGATCCACGATAATTCCATCAACAGAGTTATCCACAGGCTGTGGCTATTTAAGGACGTTCTGCCAGGAGTAGGAAATTGCGCGGCGTGAGTGGAGTTTTACAGAAGGTGCCGAGACGAACGGCGTAACCCTGTTCAATGAGGAAAAGTGCCCGATCAAGTACCAGCCACAGCTCCAGCGGCCGTCGGAAAAGGCCTCGCAGCAGCTCCAGATTGCGGACTTCAGCCAATCGCTGCCAACCGGCGGTTTCGAGTGTAGTCCAATCTGGGGCACCAACTGTGGATAAGTCTTTGAGTGCTGCCAGATCGCGGCAGTAATCGGCGAAAGGCTTGTCCAGCCAGGCGCTGGGCAGGGAAGGGGTTGGCAGGTATTCGTCGACGCCGCGCAGTTGCCGTTGCAGCAAGTCGAACGCCAGACGCCGGGCCATGGAGGTGTCGCGCTGGCGTCGGACGCGAGCGCCGGCGGTGACGGTTTCGCTCATCGGCAGCGCAAGATCATCAAGGGAGAGGCGTAGGTCGGAGCGCTCAGCCGCACAGGAAAGCGGCTGATAGGTGTCCAGACTGATCCGGTTGTAGCAGCACGGTGCGATGGCCAGTTGTTTGCAACCGGCGGCGCTGGCGAGCTGGATCAGCCGCACATGCAGATCACCGCAGGCGTGCAGCGCTACGGGCGTGTGATCGGCTTTCAATAAGGAGGCTGTGCCTGGCGCGAGCACATCCTGCTCGACATGCAGCGCATGCAACTGATGACGCTGGCTGAGTGCCTGGCCGCTGGCGACGAGCGCCGGGTCGAACTCCAGGCACGTCAGTTGTTGCCCGGTTTGCAGCAGACGCCGCCCCAAATGGCCCTTGCCCGAACACCAATCCAGCCAATGCGTCGGTGCATGAGCAAACTGCAGGCGACCGGCGAACGCTTCAATCTGCTGCCATTTGCGTCCCGGCACATCCACATTCAATCGATGACCTGCCGCTTCAAGTGTACGAGCTGGTAATTCACACACCGTGCTCAGGTCAGCAGACATCGCCGCCAATGAGGCAAATGGCTCCGGCGCATCAAGCAAACAAGGTTGGTTATGACTGCTTTCCGCATCCTCCAGTGACCGTCCGCGTAGCCAAAGCGCCAACTCCGGGTAGGACGCTTCCCAAGGCAGTTGCAGGTGGGTAAACGGTCGAGGTTTCCATAGCGCTTGATGCTCGATCAGAAAAGCATCCAGCGCGGTGAAACGGGCGAGCAGGGCCTCGCCCGTCAGCACGCAGGAATCAACGCCCTTGGCAGGCATCGACGCGCAGCCAGCGCTCCAGCAGCTTGAAGCCACGAACCAGCACGTAAGCCATCAGCAGATAGAACATGCCCGCGGCGAAGAAGATCTCCACCGGCAAGTAGGTGCGGGCGATGATGGTGCGAGCCATGCCGGTTAATTCCAGCAAGGTCACGGTGCTGGCCAGGGCACTGGCCTTGAGCATCAGGATCACTTCGTTGCTGTAGGCCGGCAGGCCGATGCGCGCCGCACGCGGCAGCATGATGTAGAACAGCGCTTTGGCCCGGGACATGCCCAGCGCCCGCGCCGCTTCAATCTCGCCCGGTGGAATGGCCTGGATCGCGCCGCGCAGGATCTCGGCGATATAGGCCGCGGTGTGCAGGGTCATGGTCGCCGTGGCGCACCAGAACGGACTGCGTAGGTAGGGCCACATCGAGCTGTTACGCACCGCGTCGAACTGCGCCAGGCCGTAGTAGACCAGGAACAGCTGAACCAGTAACGGTGTACCACGGAAAAAGAAGATGTAGCCGTAGGGGAATGCCCGCACGTACCAGAGTCGCGACGAACGAGCGATGCCCAGCGGAATCGCCAGCAGCAACCCGGCGATCACGGCGATAGCCACCAGTTCCAGGGTCAGCGTCGCGCCCTGAGCCAGTTTTGGCAGCCACTTGATGATGACTTCCCAGTTCATTGGGTGCTCCTCGCGAAGCCGCGAGCGGCACGTCGCTCCATAAAGTGCATGCCGGTCATGGCCAGAATGGTCAGACCCAGATACATGAAGGCGGCCACCATATAGAAGGTGAACGGTTGCTTGGATATGGTCACGCCGATTTGTGTGTGACGCATGATTTCTTCCAGGCCGATGACGGAGACCAGCGCAGTGTCTTTCATCAGGATCATGAACAGGTTGCCCAGGCCGGGAAGGGCGATGCGCCACATCTGCGGCATGATCAGCCGGGTAAAGATGCGAAATTTCGACAGGCCCAGGGCCACGCCGGCTTCACGGTGACCCTTTGGGATTGCCAGAATTGCACCGCGAAACACTTCCGTGGCGTAGGCGCCGAAGCACAGCCCCAGCGCAATCACGCCGGCGGCGAAGGCGTTGAGTTCGAGGTCGGGGTTGCCGAAGAACTCGCCCAAGGCACGCATCAGGTTGACTGTGCCGAAGTAGATCAACAGCACCCAGAGCAATTCCGGGATGCCGCGAACCAAGGTTGAATAAGTGCCGCCAAGCCATTGCAGCGGCTTGTACGGGGAAGTCTTGGCCAAGGCGCCGAGCAGACCGAGCACCAGCCCCAGGCACAAGGCCGAGAGTGCCAGTTTCACAGTCATCAGCGCACCAGCGGCGAGCGCCGGGCCGAATCCGTAGAGGTCGATAATCATGGATTTCTTTTCAAATCGCGGCAGGCAATGCGAAGGACCGGCGCCGTCAGAAAACGGCGTCGGCCAGGCAGGTCAGAATCAGTAGATGCTGAACGGGAAGTACTTGTCGTTGATCTTTTTGTAGGTGCCGTCAGCGACGATTTCTTTCAGCGCAGCGTCCAGCTTCTCGCGGATCGGGTCGTTCTTGCGCACAGCGATACCGATCTTGTCGCTTTCTTCCACCGGATCGCCCTTGAATTCGTAAGCACGACCGGCGTCGCTTTTCAGCCATTCGTAGTTGACGTACTTGTCGGCCAGGATGGCGTCCAGACGACCCGAAGTCAGGTCCAGGTAGGCGTTTTCCTGGGTGTCGTAGAGTTTGATTTCGACACCTTCCATGTTGTCTTCCAGCCAGGTGCCGGCCAGGGTCGCGCGTTGAGCGCCGATAACCTTGCCTTGCAACGAAGCCTTGTCGGTCTTGAAGTCGACGTTTTTCGGTGCGATGAACTGCAGCTTGTTGGAGTAGTACGGGGCGGTGAAGTCCACTGCTTGCTTGCGCTCTTCAGTGATCGACATCGAGGAGATCAGGAAGTCGAATTTCTTGGCGTTCAAGGCCGGGATGATGCCGTCCCAGTCGGAGGTGACCACGGTGCACTCGACTTTCATCTTGGCGCACAGGGCATCGCCGATATCTTTGTCGAAGCCGACGACATTGCCACTGGCATCTTTGTTGTTGAACGGCGGGTAGGCCGCTTCGATGCCCATCTTCAAGGTCTCGGCGGCGGCACCGGCGCTGAAGGCCAGGGTGACAGCAGCGGCCAGGAAGATTTTTTTGTAGTTCTGCATGCGGGTAGCTCCGTTAGCGGTTGCTGGACATGAATTGTTTGCAGCGCGCCGAAAGCGGGTTCTCGAACACCACCACTCGCGTTCCAACCTCTTCAACCAGGCCTTGGTGGACGAACACCACTACGCTGGAAACCTGACGGGCAAAGCCCAAAACATGG
>NZ_JBIVCD010000004.1:185319-185803 GCF_044746425.1 Pseudomonas sp. NPDC086112
TCATGGGTCACGAGCAGCATGGTGCGGCCTTCTTCGGCCAATGCGCGGATGACATTAAGTACTTCCTGGACCATTTCCGGGTCAAGGGCGGAGGTGGGTTCGTCGAACAGAATGACCTTGGGCTGCATCGCCAGGGTGCGGGCGATGGCTGCGCGTTGCTGCTGGCCGCCGGAGAGTTGCGCCGGGTAAGCGTGGCGTTTGTCAGCGATGCCGACCTTGGCCAGTAAGGCTTCGGCGACTTCAATGGCTTCGGCCTTACTCTGCCCGAGTACGCGGCGCGGGGCTTCGATGATGTTGTCGAGCACGCTCATGTGCGGCCAGAGATTAAAGTTTTGAAATACGAAACCGATCTCGCTGCGCAGGCGATTGATCTGCTTGCCGTCGGCAGCGACCAGTTCGCCGTTTTTGGCGGCTTTGAGCTTGAGTTCTTCGCCGGCCACCAGGATCTGGCCCTGATGCGGGTTTTCCAGCAGGTTGATGCAAC
>NZ_JBIVCD010000004.1:185813-217727 GCF_044746425.1 Pseudomonas sp. NPDC086112
AGATCACATCGCCGTCGCGGGCGGTCAGCGAGATGCCTTTGAGCACCTCAAGCTGTCCGTAGCGTTTGTGCAAGTTGCGGATTTCAAGCGCGGGCGTGGCCTCAGCCATGTGCGTTCCTCATAGTGTTTTGCGCTCCTGCTATTGGCGGCCTTCCTGGCGAGGCGGCCAAGCTAGCATAGCGTTCGAATGGCAGCCAACAGCGCTATGGACGGTAAACGGGTGGCATGTGACAGGTTGTCGCATCGGCACAGCAGACTGTCGCCCCATCAACAACCGAACAGCCGTTTGAACACGCCTGGACGTGGCTGTCGCGTAAAAAAAGGCGCGATGTTGCCAGCTTTGGCGGGGTGTTGGAAGCGCCAACCGGACAAACGTACCCGAACTGCACTTTTATTGTGCGTACCTGTATTTCTTGATGTGTTTTTGGTGCGCAGATTCGTTACTGAAGTGGGTGGCAGAGTAACGCTCTGGCGAAATGCCATTAATCTCAATGACTTGCGATAACTGCTCGATCAGCGTGCAGGCCCCGTGTAACGGGCGCGTGAAACATTTTGGCGCAATTATTGCGTGCAGAATAAGAAACGCCCTGTTGGATTCTTTTTACGAGAAGGGATTTCAGGCCGGGCCGACGTCATCGCTTTACTTGCAAAGGTAGTTTTAATGAGCAGTAGCCAAAGCTCCTCCAATGGCCTTGAACAGGGGCTAAAACCGCGTCATGTGACCATGCTGTCGATCGCCGGGGTTATCGGCGCCGGCCTGTTCGTCGGCTCCGGCCACGCCATTGCCGCTGCTGGCCCGGCCGTGCTGTTGGCTTACGCGGCCGCCGGTGCCTTAGTGGTTCTGGTCATGCGAATGCTCGGCGAGATGGCCGTTGCATCGCCAGACACAGGGTCCTTCTCGACGTACGCCGATCGCGCGATCGGTCACTGGGCCGGTTTCACCATCGGCTGGCTCTACTGGTGGTTCTGGGTTTTGGTCATCCCGCTGGAGGCTAACGCTGCCGCGACCATTTTGCATGCCTGGTTCCCGAACGTGGCGATCTGGGCCTTCACCTTGGTTATCACCTTGCTGCTGACCGTGACCAACCTGTTCAGTGTGAAGAACTATGGAGAATTCGAGTTCTGGTTCGCCCTGGTCAAAGTCATTGCGATCATCGGCTTTATCGGTCTTGGCATTCTGGCAATCTTCGGCTTCCTGCCGACCAGCCAGGTCAGCGGCGTGTCGCATTTGTTTGACACTCAAGGCTTCCTGCCAAACGGCATGGGCGCGGTGCTGGGTGCCATCCTGACCACTATGTTTTCCTTCATGGGCACCGAGATCGTGACCATTGCGGCTGCGGAATCGAAGAACCCTGGCCAGCAGATTTCCAAGGCTACCAACTCGGTGATCTGGCGGATTGGCTTGTTCTACCTCGTCTCCATCTTCATCGTTGTGGCCTTGGTGCCATGGAATGACCCGATTCTGGCCAGTGTCGGTTCCTACCAGACTGTGCTGGAGCGCATGGGTATCCCGAATGCCAAGCTGATCGTCGATATCGTGGTTCTGGTTGCGGTAACCAGCTGCCTCAACTCGGCGCTCTACACTGCTTCGCGCATGATGTTCTCGTTGGGCAAACGCGGCGATGCGCCGGCCGTTTCCCAGCGCACCAACAGCAGCGGCACACCTTACTGGGCTGTGATGCTGTCGACCGCTGCTGCGTTTATTGCAGTGTTCGCCAACTACGTGGCCCCGGCCGCTGTATTCGAATTCCTGCTGGCCAGCTCGGGCGCCATCGCGTTGCTGGTGTACCTGGTGATCGCGATTTCGCAACTGCGTATGCGCAAGCAGCGTATGGCTCGCGGTGAAAAAATCGCCTTCAGCATGTGGCTGTTCCCGGGCCTGACCTACGCAGTGATCGTATTCATCGTTGCGGCCCTGACCATCATGCTGTTCCAGGAAGCCCATCGCGTGGAGATCCTCGCGACCGGCCTGCTAAGCGCACTCGTGGTGGCGGCGGGGTTGCTGGTAGCTCGCCGTCGTAAGCTGCAGAAAGTGGGCGCGGTGGTGCTGAACTGATCCGTTCCGCGTAACGCAAAACGGCCGCTGTCAGTGATGACAAGCGGCCGTTTTTGTTTCCAATCAAGCAACAGCGCAAAACTTGTAGCAGCTGGCGAAGCCTGCGTTCGGCTGCGCAGCAGTCGTAAAAACCTGCTCGCGAGGTCATCCTGATAAACCGCGTCGCCTGACTTCACGACTGCTGCGCAGCCGAACGCAGGCTTCGCCAGCTGCTACAGATCGTGTTACGGCTTAACGCCGGCGTTTACTCGGCCTTTTCTTCCTGGACATCCAGCGACTGGCGATAACTGTCCAGCGCATCGCCAAAGTCAGTGATGAACTGCGGGTCGGTCAGCCAGGCCTGGGCGGCGTCGCGGTCCATACCATCAGCCCACATGCGGTAGTCGATCAGCATGTCGGCGGCCAAATGTGTGGCGGCCATGGCTTCGTTGTCGGCGTTTTCCATGTCCAGCAGTTCTGGATGGTCGCTGATGATTTCGGCGAGGTCTGACAGCAGGGTCAGCAGCATGTCGTTGCGGCTGGTAGCCTCGGCGTCACGCATTTTGCTGAACATCGCCAAGGTGTATTCCGGGATCGGCTCACCGATGTCGCCCAGATCATCGTCCAGTGCGGCGGGTTTTCTGCCGTGGATATTGATTTGCTTGGCTTTGATTTTGGCGCGTTTGGCGCGTTTCTGTTGCTTGTTCAGGGATGCCATGGGAACTCAGTCTGGTTTCTGTTGGGTTTGGGCTGCGATAGTGTCGGACGCCGCCACGTAGTCAGCCTGGAAGGCCGCAGATTCGATCCACGCCAGGGCGCCGGCTTCGTCAGTCTCGGTGGACCATTGGCGGTATTCGATCAGTGCCGCGAGGATGAAGTCCATTGCGCCTTCTTCGCCTTCCTGCTCGTACACCAGTTCCAGCAGCGGGTCTTCGAGGAAGGCTGCGCACATCGCTTGCTGACTGATTTTTTCAGCGTCGATCATTTTCTTGAACAGTTCGGTCAGGTCCACCGATTCGAAGTCGATACGATCGTCGTTCGGGTCCAGCTCGACCGGCGCGGCGGCCCGCTGGGTGCGGTTCTGCTTGGCCTTGGCTTTGGCGCGGGAGGCGCGTTTGTTTTGCTTGTTGGCGGAGGCCATGGGCGTCGTTCCGTAATTCATTGAGGGGGCGCATCCATCAACTGCGTGGCACTCGCCGCCCGGGTGTATCGGGGGCCAGCTCGCCGGTTCGCAGCCAGGACAATGCAATGGGCCATAGTGTGGCTTGGTATGCGCTACGAAAAAAGGCGAAATGTCCGACTTCTTCTTCGTTGATGTCTTCAGGGGTGATTCGCAGGTGGGTGTTTGTACTGCCAGTGAAGTAGCCGAGCAGGCGTTCGATGGCCGCAATGGTGCCATAGGGATCGTCGCTGAGGCTGATCGCCAGGGTTTGGGCGGTGACATTGGCGAAGGGGAGCTGACCATTTTTGGCGTGGATGACACGACCGCTGGGGCGTTTCTCGTATCGGGCGGTGGGCATGCTCCAGTCGCGGACTACACCGGCCGGGGTGTCTTCGAGCCAGCCGAGGCGTTTGCCGGGAAAATAGCCATAAAGCAGGGTCATCAATGGCATCGTCACGTGCCACTTCCCAAACATTCGCCAGCGATGGGCGGGGGCATAGTCGCGCCAGTAAGCGAACTGCGCACCCACCGTCACCAGGCGTCGGATCACATGCCCCGAGGCGCCCAACCCTGCCGCACAACCGCCGAAGCTATGGCCGACGACATTGATGGGTTGTTCTGCAAACTCGCGTTGCGCCCTTTGCAGCATCGCCTCGAAATCCAGCGCGCCCCAGTCGGACCATGAGGCCTCAAGCCCCTTCAGCGACACAGGGCGCGACTCGCCGATGCCGCGGTAGTCATAGGTGATCACGTCGAAGCCATTGGCGAACAGGTAATCGGCGAAGCGCGAGTAGTGTCGGCAACGGACTGAAGTAGCGGCGTTGATGATCACCACTGGACGGGTTGGGTCTTGATTCGCATGCCGCCAGGTGAAGCCGCCAAGGATGAAGCCGTCGGCGGCGGGTTCGTTGAAAGATTCACCAGGTGTGCCGGTGGGTAACGGCAATTCAAGTTGCGTCGGGGCCAGTGAGGGCATGTCCTGCAAATTCATCGGCGTTGAACCTTTGCGGCTAGCCAACCACCATAGTCTTCACGCCGTTTATGAACAATCCACCGGTGCTTATCGGAGCCTCTGCTTGAGTAACCGCTCCTCAAGCACCGCCCATTCCCGATCCAGTTCTGTGCGAAGTTCCTCCTCGCTCGGCAGCACCAGTCTGTAGGTACTGGCGAACAGTTGTTCGTTGCCTTGCAGCACTGAATAGCGCACCACCGATTCATCTTTTTGCGCGCAGAGAATAAGGCCGACGGTGGGGCTATCCTCCGGTCCGCGCTTGAGGTCGTCGTACATGCGCACGTACATGTCCATCTGGCCGACATCCTGGTGGGTCAGTACGCCGCGCTTGAGGTCGAAGATGACGAAGCACTTGAGCAGGTAGTTGTAGAACACCAGATCGATGTAGAAGTCTTTGCTCTCGGTACTGATGCGTTGCTGGCGAGCGATAAAGGCGAAGCCTTTGCCCAGTTCGAGCAGGAAGCCCTGGAGTTGATCGATCAAGGCTTGTTCAAGTTCGCTTTCCTGGACCAAGCCCGCATTGGGCAGGCCGAGAAACTCCAGTAGCACGGGGTCACGGATGAATTCCCGAGGGCTGGCGTTCATTTGCTGGATATTGGTGTCGGCTTCCTGTTTGACGGCAGCCCGATCGCGGCTCGCCAGCAAGCGTTCGTAATAGAGGGTATTGATTTGGCGCTCAAGGGCGCGACTTGACCAGTTCTGCAGAGCAGATTCGTTCATGTACCAGTGGCGGGCATTGTCATTGTCGACTCGTAGCAGCCTGCGGTAATGGGTCCAGCTCAATTCGTGACGCAGTGCGTCACGAATTGGGAATGCTTGGTAGAACAGGCGCATGTAGCGAAGGTTGGAAGCGTCGAAACCTTTCCCAAATTGCTCCGTCAGTACTTTCGCCAGCGTCGACAGCAACTGCTTGCCATACACCGCCCGCCGAGCGCCTTCCTGCTCGAACTCCACAATATGCCGTCCGATCTGCCAACAGGTTTGCACCTGAACGGTATCGACCGCTCGCAGCACCTTCTGACGCGCTTCACGGATCAACTCGCCAAGATTGCCGAGCAGTGAAGTGATCTGTGGATCTTGAGTGTTACCGGGTTTGAGAGGATTCATGAGATTTTCCGCGGCTGAAGGAAACAGGCGGAAGAGAATGGCAAGAGAGTGATAGTCCGCGATGCCGGGCGTTGCTGGTAAATCGGAAGGAAAGGCGAATTTGCTTTGCAGGACCGGGCCGACGGAAGCCCATGCAGGAGGAGCGCGTCACGTAGTCCGATTCGCAGTGAGCTCAAGTGCTAATCGATCTAAAACTTGAACATTCGGTAACAAATCTAAAAAGAGTAACGATTGGGTTCTGAGCAACCCGGGAGTCGCCATCATGAAGAACGTCCATTCATTCATGCTGCCCATCG
This sequence comes from Pseudomonas sp. NPDC086112, assembly GCF_044746425.1. Taxonomy (NCBI): domain Bacteria; kingdom Pseudomonadati; phylum Pseudomonadota; class Gammaproteobacteria; order Pseudomonadales; family Pseudomonadaceae; genus Pseudomonas; species Pseudomonas sp. NPDC086112. Next base: position 191,426 of record NZ_JBIVCD010000004.1, read on the forward strand.
CCGCCGTCGGCGTACTGATGTTTCCAGTCGTGCTTAACGCCGCCAGTCTTGAACCGATCGATCCCTCAGGCGTGCAAGTCCAGCAGCAACAGCAAAACGGGATTACCTACCTGTCCGGCGGTATCGGAGAGGATGAGGCTAAAGCTATCCAACAAACGCAGGGCTACAACCTGCACATGACCTTTTCTACCGGGCCTAAGGATGAATACGTTCCCGATGTGGATGTGGTCATTGAAAAAGCCGCAGGACAACCCGTGCTGACGCTGAGTGAGGCTGGGCCGCTGGTTTACGTTCAGCTGCCTGCCGGCAAGTACACCGTTGTCGCGACACATAAGGGTGAGGTGCGGCGTGATACGGCGGATGTAGGCAGCGGTGCCGCTCGCAATCTGGTCTTCCACTGGGGGACTGAAAACTAGCCGAAGAGAGACGACTTGCGCGACGTCTGATCAAATCGCGGGCATAAAAAAACCCTGAATCTTGCGATTCAGGGTTTTCGGTATTTGGTGCCCAGAGACGGAATCGAACCGCCGACACGGGGATTTTCAATCCCCTGCTCTACCGACTGAGCTATCTGGGCAACGGGGCGCATTAAACTGGTTTTTCAGGGGGTCGTCAAGAAAGTTTTCAAAAAAATTTTAATTATTACCGTCGCTTACGATCCACCCCCCGAAAAAGCGGGGTTATTCAGCCGGCGGAACGTAGCCTTCAGCCTTGGCGTATTCCTCGCCGGAAAAGAACTTGTCCATCTCGCCCTGCAGATATTTGCGGTCTTCGGCGTTCATCATGTTCAGGCGTTTTTCGTTGATCAGCAGGGTCTGGTGTTTCTGCCAGTCGGCCCAGGCCTTGGCCGAGACGTGGTCAAAAATGTCCTGACCTTTTGCACCCGGAAATGGAGCGCGCTCCAGGGCGGGCAATTCTTCTTTGTACTTGCGGCACATGATGGTGCGGGTCATGACGACTCTCCTGCGTTCAATACGGCGGCCGCGCGTTCGAGCAAGGTTTTGACCGGGGCGGCAAGGCCCAGGCGCGGCGGGGTGGCGAGGTTATACCAGAGCCAGTCGGCCTCGGCCACGTGATGGCCAGCCTCCTGAACCTGAACCAGCCAGGGTTCGATGGATAACTGAAAGTGGCTGAAGGTGTGCACCAGGCTCGGCAGTGCCTGTTGGCTGCCCAGTTCCAGCGAGTGCTGCGAAGCCAGATGTTGCAGGTCGTCGAGGTCGTCGAGTTCCGGCAGGCTCCAGAGACCGCCCCACAGGCCCGTGGAAGGGCGACGGTAAAGCAGAATTGCCCCTTCACCGTTGGCGAGCATCGGCATCAGCGTGCGCTTCTGTGGCACGGCTTTGCGTGGTTTGGGAATCGGATAGCGGGTTTCCAGGCCAAGCATGTGCGCCTCGCAGCCCTTTTCCAGCGGGCAGAGCAGGCAGCTCGGTTTGCTGCGGGTGCAGAGCGTGGCGCCCAGGTCCATCATCGCCTGGGTGTAGGCGTTGACCCGATCATGTGGCGTAAAGCGCTCAGCGTTGGCCCACAGCTGTTTGGCAACCTTGGGCTCGCCCGGATAACCCTCTTGCGCGGTAAAGCGCGCCAGCACCCGTTTGACGTTGCCATCGAGGATCGGCGCCCGCAGGCCCATGCTCAGGCTGGCAATCGCGCCGGCGGTGGACAGGCCGATACCCGGCAGATCGGTGAGCTTTTCCACATCACGAGGAAACTCGCCGCCATATTCGGCAACGACAATCTTCGCGGTCTTCTGCAAGTTGCGCGCGCGGGTGTAGTAACCGAGACCGGTCCACAGGTGCAGCACTTCGTCTTCGGGTGCGGCGGCCAGGGTTTCGACGGTTGGCAATGAAGCCATGAAACGGTCGAAGTAGTTCAGCACAGTGCTGACCTGGGTCTGCTGCAACATGATTTCCGAGACCCACACCCGGTAAGGGGTGATGCCCTGCTGCCAAGGCAAATCGTGGCGGCCGTGGCGGTCGTACCAATCCAGCACCGCCGTTGAAAACTGGTCGGCTTTCATCGCTTGAACAGCCCCTTGAGCGCGTTTTTCAGTTCCGGGCTGACTTTATCGCCAAGCTTCTCGTCGATTTTTTCGCTGATCCGCTCGCCAGCCAGTTTGCTCGCGACTTGTCCCATGCGTTCGTTGTCGACGCGGCAAGCCTTGGCACCCAGTTCCAGCGGGCCACGGCAGCGCAGTGGCCACTCGATGCCGATGAAGCGTTCGCTGACCTGGCAGGCCGGGTCCGGCATGTCGCTCTTGTCGCCTTCGACGATCACGCCGACGCGGTAATCCATGCCCAGCACCCGCAGGTCGATGTCGCCGTTACCGTTGACGGTCATGCCCGGGATGCGCACTTTCAGGTCGGGGTTGCTGGCCACGCCGTTGTGGAAGGTCAGGTTGCCCTTGAGCTCTTCGAACGGTGTGTCCTTACCCCGTGGCTCGCCGGTGAGGGTTTTGCGATTCAGGGTGGCGATGCCTTTGCACAGTTGCTGTTCAAGATTGGCATTGAGCAGCACGCCGTTGTTGATGACGAAACTGGCGTTGCCGTTGAGGTTATCGATCAGCACGCTCTGGCTATTGCCGCTGCTGGTCAGCGTGCTATCGAGTGTAACCAGGCCTTGAACCGGGGGATTTTTCCCCTGGCTTTCGAGGATTTTTTCTACAGGCACTTTGCTGATGCGCGTCTGCATGTTCAGCGCCGGCACTTGCTGGCGCACGTCCAGGGTACCTTTGGCTTCGAAGTTGCCGTCGTACAGGTCACCGCGCAGGTTCTCCAGCGTCAGCAGGCCGCCAAGGCCTGTGGCCTTGAGGGCAGCATTCTGAATCGGCAGTTTGTCGAGGGTCAGCTGGCCGAAGGTCAGATCAGCGTTCACGTCGAGTTTGCTCAGGCGCTCCACCGGCAACAGACGTTCGGTGCTCCACGGGCCTTTGGTCGGTGAGGGTGGCAGCGGTGAGCTGCCTGCGCCGGCCATGGCCTCGTTCTCGGTGTTGGCCACTTCAGCCTGACGCACCTGCTTCGCGCTGTTGGCTTCGGCGGATTTTGGTGGCAAGTAACGATCGACGTTGAAGGTGTCAGCCTTGAGATTCAGTCGCAGCGATTGCTTGGCGAAGTCCTCGATAGCAATGCGGCCGCTGAAAGTGCTGTCGTCGAGTTTCAGGTTGAGGTTGTCGAGGGACAAACTGGTCGGCGTGCCGGCAACCTGGCTGGCCAGCTCGACTTTGCTCAGGCTGCCTTCGGCCATCGCCGGGAGTTTCTGGCCGATGCTGTCGACGAATTTCGCCAGATCGAACTGGGCAATCGACAGGCCGCCGCTGATTTGCGGGGTCTTGTCGAGGTCGTTGGCCTTCAGTTCACCCAAGGCGCGCAGCTGGTTGGCGGAGATTTTGATGCCGGTCCACTCGGCGACGTTGGCGGCCTTGTCCAGCAGCAACTGACCTTGAGCGGCGAAGGTCATGGTCTTGCCTTGCAGCGGATCGCCTGCGACTTCACCGGAGAGTTTCATGTCTTCGAATTTGTAGCGCTGCAGCGCCCGCTCGAAACGTAACTCGCCGGCCAGCTCGGTCCGCACCCGCAGAACCGGTTGGTTGGTACCGAGAAATGCGGTGAGTTTGACCGGGATGTTGGTCGAGTCGTGCACGGGGCCGGTGCTCAGCTGGATGCTTTCGGCGCTGAACTGCTTGCCGGTTTTCTCATCGCTGTATTCAACGCGGGCGTTGTTAACGGTCAGGCTGTCGATGTCCAGGCGGATCGGCTGGGCCGGTTTTTCTGCTTGAGCGGTAGTCGTTGGCGCGGGTTCGCCGGTGGCGGCGGGCGGCGTGGCCGAGGTACTCGGGGTGGCAGGCGCCGGGACCTTGCCGATGTCTTCCCAGTTGCCGTGGCCATCCTTGTCGCGGTTCAGGCGCAGGTTCAAGCCTTCGACGCGCACATCGCTCATCTGCACTTCGCGGCGCAGCAGCGGAATCACGCGGACCGACAGGCCGAGCATCTGCAAGTCGGCGAACGGTTCAGTAGGCTTGGCCAGGGTCGCAACACTGGCTTCGTGCAATTCCAGGCCCAGCCAGGGAAACAGGCTCCAGCCGATATCGCCATTGAGCGTCAGCTCGATGTGGGCCTTGTCGCGGGCAATCTGGCGAATCTCGTCTTTATAGTCGTTGGGATCGAAGAGGTGGGTCAGGGCAAAGCCCAGCGCCACAATGATCAGCAACAGCCCGAGAAGTACCAGACCCAGGATTTTGCCGAACGCTTTCATGGGCGAGTCCTTGTATTAGTCGAATTCGAAATTTAGCCGGGGAGTATAGCGCTCCGAAGTGGCCGACCGGTCAGCGATCACGTCGGGAGCTCATCCAGCGGCACCTTCAGCTTAGCCGCCAGCGCTTGAGCTTCGAGGTGCCCGGCAGGCGCCAAAAGCCGTAATGTCGCGCCTGATTGCGACGCCATTTTCTGCGCTTCGTTCACCAGACGCTCGGCAACGCCACGGCGACGGGTGATTTTTCGTACACATAGTTGGGACAGGTGCCAGACATCCTGGTGCCGTTGCAGGCGTGCCGCTCCTAACAGTCGATCATTGAAGCGGCCAGCGATCAGCGAGCCGTCCAGCAGGCAGCTTTCGATCAGCTGCAAATCCCCGGTGAATGGGGCAAACAACCAGTCCGGAGCATCGCGGTAGATCTTCTGCAGATCTTGCTGATCCTGGTAAGTGGCTTGGTTCAGCAGCTCGACAATGATCGGCATGGCGCCTCCTTTGAAAAGTTAATCCGCGTGAAAATGTATTTTCTTGGGTTGTACGAGAACAGACGACATACAAAAAGGTGATATCAGTTTGGTTTTTCTGTCACCTGCAAATGGTAACCTCTGCCCGTTCGTCCGTCCCTTCTGCGACGTGATGTCGCACCAAAATGGAGCTTCACCTAAAAAAAGTCATGCCTGCGTGCATTAAGGCTGGGGGTGAAGTACGGCTGGCGAACAATACTAATAATTGGGGGAAACACCATGACTACGAGCATCACGGCGGACGGCATCAAAGCCGACCAGCCCGCGTTCCTGTCCAAGGAGCGCATCATCGCCAGGCCCGGTTTCAACCGTTGGCTGGTACCACCGGCCGCTCTGGCCATCCACCTGTGCATCGGCATGGCCTACGGCTTTTCGGTGTTCTGGTTGCCGTTGTCCAAAGCCCTGGGCGTCACCAAGGCCGTGACTTGCGCGCCAGACATGAGCTTCATCGCTCAGGTCTTTTCATCTCAATGCGACTGGCCGATCTCGATGCTCGGCTGGATCTACACCTTGTTCTTCATCTTCCTTGGCTGCTCGGCAGCGATCTGGGGCGGCTGGCTGGAACACGCAGGTCCTCGCAAGGCCGGTGTGGTGTCGGCACTGTGCTGGTGTGGCGGTCTGCTGATTTCGGCGCTGGGGGTCTATACCCACCAGATCTGGCTGATGTGGATCGGCTCCGGGGTCATTGGTGGTATCGGCCTGGGGCTGGGTTACATCTCGCCGGTCTCGACCCTGATCAAGTGGTTCCCGGACAAGCGCGGCATGGCCACAGGCATGGCGATCATGGGCTTCGGTGGAGGCGCGATGGTGGGTGCTCCACTGGCAGCAGCGCTGATGGGGCACTTCGCTTCGCCAACCAGCGTGGGCGTATGGCAGAGCTTCCTGGTAATGGCCGCGATCTACTTCGTGTTCATGATCGGTGGTGCGCTGTCCTACCGCGTTCCGCCAACCGGCTGGAAGCCTGAAGGCTGGACTGCTCCGGCAAAAAAAGCCTCGAACGCGATGATCACTCACCGTCACGTGCACGTGAATGTGGCGTGGAAGACCCCGCAATTCCGTCTGGTGTGGCTGGTGTTGTGCCTGAACGTTTCGGCGGGTATCGGCATCCTCGGCATGGCTTCGCCGCTGTTGCAGGAAGTCTTCGCCGGTAAATTGCTGGGCACCGACCAGACGTTTGGTCAGCTGGACGCCGGGCAACTGGCCTCGATCGCAGCGATTGCGGCCGGTTTCACCGGTTTGCTGAGTCTGTTCAACATTGGTGGCCGGTTCTTCTGGGCTTCGTTCTCGGACTACCTGGGTCGCAAAAACACTTATTTCGTGTTCTTCGCCCTCGGTTTCGCGCTGTACGCGCTGATCCCGAACCTCGGTCATCTGGGCAACGTTGCGCTGTTCGTGGCGGCGTTCTGCATCATTCTGTCGATGTACGGCGGTGGTTTTGCGACGGTGCCGGCTTACCTGGCTGACTTGTTCGGTACGCAAATGGTTGGTGCGATCCACGGTCGTCTGCTGACGGCGTGGGCGGCGGCGGGTGTGTTGGGGCCGGTGTTGGTGAACTACCTGCGTGAATATCAGCTGAGCATCGGCGTTGAACGCGCTGCGGCATACGACATCACCCTGTACATCCTCGCGGGCCTGCTGGTGCTGGGTTTCATCTGCAACCTGCTGGTGCGTCCGGTGGCCGACAAGTACTTCATGACCGAGGCCGAACTGGCCGCCGAACAAGCGCTGGGCCACGACAAAGGTGCTGACGCCAGCACTGTGCTGGAGTGGAAAGCGGATGCGGGTACCAAGCCTTTGGCAGTGGCTGCATGGCTGGTGGTGGGTATTCCGTTGGCGTGGGGTGTTTGGGTGACCCTGCAGAAGACTGCGGTTCTCTTCCACTAACGCAAAACCCCTGTGGGAGCGGGCTTGCTCGCGAAGAGGGCGTGTCAGTCGACATCAATGTTGCCTGACACACCGCTTTCGCGAGCAAGCCCGCTCCCACATTTGCTCTCCGTGGACATAGATTTTGTGTTTGCCGGCTTGTACTGACATGTCTATCCCCGACGGCAGGGGATTCACTCCGTCAGTGATATCACCTCTCGTGTTTCTGTTTAGCGCCCGCGACCCTATAATGGCTGCCTTTTTCGCCCCAATGATTTTTGCGGAGCTGGTGATGGCCGAACGTATGGCGTCTGTCGAGCGCGACACTCTGGAAACCCAGATCAAAGCCTCGATCAACCTGGATGGCACCGGAAAGGCCCGATTTGATATCGGTGTACCTTTTCTTGAGCACATGCTGGACCAGATCGCCCGTCACGGGCTGATCGACCTGGATATTGTCAGCAAGGGCGACCTGCATATCGACGACCACCACACGGTGGAAGACGTCGGTATCACCCTGGGTCAAGCCTTCACCAAAGCCATCGGCGACAAGAAAGGCATTCGTCGCTACGGCCACGCCTACGTGCCGCTCGATGAAGCGCTGTCGCGTGTGGTGATCGACTTCTCCGGCCGTCCTGGCCTGCAGATGCATGTTCCTTATACCCGCGCGACCGTCGGCGGTTTCGACGTTGACCTGTTCCAGGAATTTTTCCAGGGCTTCGTCAACCACGCCAACGTCACCCTGCACATCGACAATCTGCGTGGGCACAACACCCACCACCAGATCGAAACCGTGTTCAAGGCTTTCGGCCGCGCCCTGCGCATGGCCGTAGAGCTGGATGACCGCATGGCCGGTCAGATGCCGTCGACCAAAGGCGTTCTGTAATGCAGACGGTCGCGGTTATCGATTACGGCATGGGCAACCTGCACTCGGTGGCCAAGGCCCTCGAGCACGTCGGTGCCGGCAAGGTGCTGATCACCAGCGATGCCGATGTGATTCGCGAAGCCGATCGCGTGGTATTTCCCGGCGTCGGTGCGATTCGCGACTGCATGGCGGAGATCCGTCGCCTGGGCTTCGACTCGCTGGTGCGTGAAGTCAGCCAGGACCGTCCGTTCCTCGGCATCTGCGTGGGCATGCAAGCCTTGCTCGACAGCAGCGAAGAGAACGATGGCGTGGACTGTATTGGCCTGTTCCCGGGTCAGGTGAAGTTCTTCGGCAAGGATTTGCACGAAGACGGCGAACACTTGAAAGTGCCGCACATGGGCTGGAACGAAGTGAAGCAGACGGTAGAACACCCGCTGTGGCACAACATTCCGGACCTGGCCCGTTTCTACTTCGTGCACAGCTACTACATCGCTGCCGGCAATGCGCGGCAGGTGGTGGGTAGCGGTCACTACGGGGTCGATTTCGCCGCAGCGCTGGCCGACGGCTCGCGTTTCGCCGTGCAGTTCCACCCGGAGAAGAGCCATACCCATGGCCTGCAATTGCTGCAGAACTTTGCTGCGTGGGATGGTCGCTGGTAAATGGCTGCCAAAAAGAAGCCGCCGATCCTGACCCTCACTCCCGAGCAGGAGAATGAGGCCAATCACAAGATCAAACGCTTCATGGAGGATCGCTTCGAGCTGGACCTGGGTTCGTTCGAAGCGGCTGAAATCCTCGAGCTGTTTACCCGCGAAATTGCTCCGCACTATTACAACAGGGCGATTTTCGATGTGCAGACGCACCTCAAAGAGAGGTTCGAAAGCATCGAAAGCGACCTGTGGGCGCTCGAGAAAAACTGATTTCCGAGCGAAGCTGAATACTCGAATTTGAAGGTTTGCCAGATGCTGATTATTCCCGCTATCGATCTCAAAGACGGTGCCTGTGTTCGTCTGCGCCAGGGCCGCATGGAAGATTCCACGGTGTTCTCCGATGACCCGGTGAGCATGGCTGCCAAGTGGGTGGAAGGCGGTTGCCGCCGTCTGCATCTGGTCGACCTGAACGGTGCTTTCGAAGGCCAGCCGGTCAACGGCGAAGTAGTCACCGCCATCGCCAAGCGCTACCCGAACCTGCCGATTCAGATCGGCGGCGGTATCCGCTCCCTGGAAACCATCGAACACTACGTGAAAGCGGGCGTGAGCTACGTGATCATCGGCACCAAAGCCGTGAAAGATCCGGCTTTCGTTGCCGAGGCCTGCCGCGCGTTCCCAGGCAAAGTGATCGTCGGTCTGGATGCCAAAGACGGTTTTGTCGCCACCGACGGCTGGGCTGAAATCAGCACCGTTCAGGTGATCGACCTGGCCAGGCAATTCGAGGCCGACGGCGTGTCCGCGATCGTTTATACCGACATCGCCAAAGACGGCATGATGCAGGGCTGCAACGTTTCGTACACCGCCGCTTTGGCCGCGGCGACGAAGATTCCTGTGATCGCTTCCGGCGGTATCCACAATCTGGGCGACATCAAGTCGCTGCTCGACGCCAAGGCGCCAGGCATCATCGGCGCCATCACCGGCCGGGCGATCTACGAAGGCACCCTCGATGTCGCTGAAGCGCAAGCTTTCTGCGATTCGTACAAAGGCTGAGGACTCACCATGGCGCTGGCCAAACGCATCATCCCTTGCCTGGACGTGGATAACGGCCGGGTGGTCAAGGGCGTCAAGTTCGAGAATATTCGCGACGCCGGCGACCCGGTGGAAATCGCCCGTCGCTACGACGAGCAAGGTGCCGACGAGATTACCTTTCTCGACATCACCGCCAGCGTCGACGGTCGCGACACCACGCTGCATACCGTCGAGCGCATGGCCAGCCAGGTGTTCATCCCGCTGACCGTGGGCGGCGGCGTGCGTACCGTGCAGGACATCCGTAACTTGCTCAATGCCGGTGCGGACAAGGTCTCGATCAACACCGCAGCAGTGTTCAACCCGGAATTCGTCGGCGAAGCGGCCCAGCATTTCGGCTCGCAGTGCATCGTCGTCGCCATCGACGCGAAGAAAGTGTCCGGTCCGGGCGAAACCCCGCGCTGGGAAATCTTCACCCATGGCGGTCGCAAGCCAACCGGCCTCGACGCCGTTGAGTGGGCGAAGAAGATGGAAGGTCTCGGCGCCGGTGAAATCCTCCTGACCAGCATGGACCAGGACGGCATGAAAAACGGCTTCGACCTGGGCGTCACCCGCGCCATCAGTGATGCGCTGGGGATTCCGGTGATCGCGTCCGGCGGTGTTGGCAACTTGCAGCACTTGGCCGACGGCATCCTCGAAGGCCACGCCAGCGCGGTGCTGGCGGCGAGTATTTTCCACTTCGGCGAATACACCGTGCAGGAAGCCAAGGCTTACATGGCTCATCGCGGCATCGTGATGCGTTAAACAGGCCAGTGGACAGTATGGCGGGCTCAAGGCACTCTTGGGCACGCCATGGATTCCGGTAGCCCGACATGCTTAAACGTCTTCTTCTTGTCCTCGCCAGCGCTTCTCTGTTGTTCATCAACGGAGTTCACGCCGAAGAAAATCCCGGCACCGGTCTGGTGTTGCTGACGGAAAACTTCCCGCCGTACAACATGGCGAAGAACGGCAAGAATTTTGCTCAGGACGAGAATATCAATGGCATCGCCGTGGATATCGTCCGCGAGATGTTCAAACGCGCCGACATTACCTACAGCCTGACACTGCGTTTCCCTTGGGAGCGAATCTACAAACTCGCTCTGGAAAAACCTGGCTATGGCGTGTTCGTGATGGCACGGTTGCCGGACCGCGAGAAACTCTTCAAGTGGGTCGGCCCTATCGGCCCGGACGACTGGATCCTGCTGGCCAAGGCCGATAGCAAGATCACCCTCGAGTCGCTGGAGCAGGCACGCAAATACAAGATCGGCGCCTACAAGGGCGATGCGATTGCCGAGACACTGGCCAAGCAAGGATTGAAACCGATTGTTGTGCTGCGCGATCAAGATAATGCAAAAAAACTGGTCAACGGCCAGATTGATCTGTGGGCCACGGGTGACCCGGCAGGCCGCTACCTGGCGCGCCAGGAAGGCGTGAACGGGCTCAAGACCGTGCTGCGCTTCAACAGCGCCGAGCTCTACCTGGCGCTGAACAAAGACGTGCCGGACGAAACTGTCGCCAAGCTGCAAGCCGCGCTGGATCAACTGCGCAAGGAAGGCATTGTTGATGACATCATGGGGCGCTATCTGTAGCCATTACCTCGATGGGGTCTGAAACGCAGCGTCCGGCGTCGCGCTCAAGTACATGGCACTTGTAAACACGTTATTCAATGTCGCCCTTGTCAGCTGCTGTTCCCGTGAGGCGACACCGATAATACAGAGCGCATAGGCGCCGCTTTGTGGCCCGATTTCAGTATTGATGTAAGCATCTTCAGCGCGGATGGCGGCGCTATAGTTGCGTGGCGCCTGACAATCCCGAGCGTTGTGGACCGTTTTGTAGCGGTAGAAGGGCGCCTCGAGGGAGAACCTGAAGTCCCACGTAGGCAATACGATCTGCTCATCCGCATTTTGCGTTCTATAAACGTATGACTTGAGCTTCCAGGGCTCCATGACAGTCAGCTCGACCGGCTCCAACGAACACTGAGCCCCATCGCGGGTAAAAACGCCGTCAATAAAGCACTTGTGCAGGAAGTTGGCCGAGTAGCTGTAGTTGAAACGGGCGGCCTTGCAAGACGTCGAGTGCTCACAATCGGGCGGCGCCGGGGTATTGCGCGAGATCCCGACTTTACTGACGATGCCGGTGATTTCATTGGTGCGGCGGTTCAGCATCGGGCTACCGGAGCTGCCGGCGTGAAGATCGCAGCTGTTTTTCATGGCCAAAGGGAAAACCCCAGGGTGATCGATAAACGTTCCGGCGGTTTGTTCTGCACAGGCGCTCAATCGAAGCCCCTGTTCGGTAAAGCCGCCCGGCGCGCCAACGTTAAGCGCATTCTGACTTTCGTAGGTTTGATGGGAGGCCAGCTTGAGCGGGTTGATCCCGGCCTGTATCAGCGACGCCAAAGTTGCGTCTACCTCCAGTACTGCAAGATCGGTCCCGACCAGACTGCTCCATCGGGCAGTTCGGATGGCGTATTGGCGCTTACGCTGTGGTACGTCATGAAAGTAGCGGAAGGTGACGCTGGCTTTCAAAGGCAGATTGGTCCGCGCCGAACCGTACCCAAAGAATACGCAATGACCGCTGGTGAGCAGGTAAGCAGGGCCGGTGGCCCGGCCTTGCCTGTTTCGCGTATCCAGTAGAACGGCGCTGCAAGTCTCGCCCGAGTGGAGACTGAGTCGTCCCACGCCGCTCCAGATTTCATAAAAATGTTTGCTGTTTTGCAGTGCCCTTGACGGCGAGTCGTTGACAGCGCCTTCGCCCAGGTCGCGGGCCTGCACGGCGGAAATAGCCAGCAGGCCAATCAGGCCGGTGAAGCAAAACAAGCTGAGATATTTCATGTCCATTCCTTGGTGATGAAATTCGGGGTGAGCGCTATCGTGGCACGCGTCTGTGTGCCGACAGGTATAAATAGTTATCGCGAAATGGAGTGGGGAGCGAGCAATTACCGGGCGGTCGGGAGGCGGTACTGGCCATCCTTGCCATGTGCCGCCGTCGCGCGATTGCCGCGCACGCTGATCATTTGTTGGATATCGATCCAGTCAATGCCCTGAGCCTTGAGCTTGGGCAATTCACGTTCAAGCACCGCCAATGTCTGCGGATACGGATGCCCGATCATCACCGCAGAACCCTGCTTGCGCGCCAGGCTGATAGCCGTTTGTAGCTGAGTGAAAATCGCGGCTTCAGTGGGCTCGTCATCGAGGAACACATCCCGCGAAACGCTCGCCAAACCGATCTTCTGCGCCTCGGCGGCGGCCACGGTTTGTGCACTGGTGCGGCTGTCGACGAAGAACTTGTGTCGACGCTGCAAGTCGGCCATCAGCCAGGCCATGGCCGGTTGCTGGGCGGTCATGCGGCTGCCCATGTGGTTGTTGATACCAGCGGTATACGGCACAGCCTTGAACGCCGCGTTCAAGCGCTTCTCGAGTTCTTCGATGGGCAATTCGGGATGCCAGGCGAACGGCCCGGTGGCCGGGGCCATGGGCATGTGCAGGATGACGATCTTGCCGGCGCGATGGGCTTCGCGGGCGAACTCGGTGGCGTGGGGGGTGTCGGGCATGATCGCCGCAGTGACCGGGCCGGGCAGCGCCAGCACGCGGCGATCCTGAAGCAGGTTCTGCCCCAGGTCATCGATGATCAGGCTCAGATAAGCCTTCGCCGGTGTGGCCGCCGTCGTGGCAGGCGCCGCGTGAGCGACACCCGCCAGACAACACAGCAGGCCGAGGAGCAACCGCAGGCGCATTTCAGCGGCCGGAGGTGATGCTCAGCCCTTTGAGCAGGCTCAGGGCCTGGGCCAACTGGTAATCGTCATCCTGCGGCATGGCCTTGGCTTTGCCACCGGAACCGGTCGGTTTATCGGCGCCGCCGTTGCCATTGCCCAAGTGACCTTGCAGATCGGCTTCCTTGAAGTATTCGCCGTCCTGCTCGTTGGTGATCTTGGCCCTGCGCACTTCGATGTCCGGGACGATGCCCTGAGCCTGGATCGAGCGGCCGTTCGGCGTGTAGTACAGCGCCGTGGTGATTTTCAGTGCGCGCTCGTTGTTCAGCGGCAACACGGTCTGCACCGAGCCTTTGCCGAAACTGGTGGTGCCCATGACCACGGCGCGTTTCTGATCCTGCAGGGCGCCGGCAACAATTTCCGAGGCCGAGGCACTGCCGCCGTTGATCAGCACGACCATTGGCACGGCTTCGCTTTCGTCCTTGCCGGTGGCGGAGAAGCGCAATTCGGAGTTGGCGATGCGGCCCTTGGTGTAGACGATCAGGCCTTTGGTGATGAAATGGTCGACCACTTCCACCGCCGATTGCAGCACGCCGCCCGGGTTGTTACGCAGGTCGAGGACGATGCCGCTGAGCTTCTTGCCGTTGTCCTTGCGCAGCTTGACCAGGGCCTTGGAGACCTCTTCGCCGGTCTTGACCTGGAACTGGGTGATGCGGATGTAGCCGTAGCCGGACTCCAGCAGTTGGCTCTTCACGCTCTTCACTTGAATGATGGCGCGGACCAGGGTTACGTCGAACGGCGCACCGCCATCGCGTACCAGGGTCAGGGTGATCTTCTGGCCGATCTTGCCGCGCATCTTGTCGATGGCTTCGGTCATGCTTTGGCCGCGAGTCGGCTGGCCGTTGATCTTGACGATGAAGTCGCCGGCCTGAATGCCCGCCTTGGAGGCCGGGGTGTCATCGATGGGCGAAACCACTTTGATGAAACCGTCTTCGGCGCCGACTTCGATGCCCAGGCCGCCGAATTCGCCGCTGGTGCTTTCCTGCAATTCAGCGAAGTCTTCCGGGCCGAGGTACGCGGAGTGCGGGTCGAGGTTGCTGAGCATGCCTTTGATGGCGTTTTCCAGCAGGGTCTTGTCGTCCACCGGCTCCACATAGGCGGCCTTGATCCGATCCATGACTTCGGCAAAAGTGCGCAACTCGTCCAGCGGCAATGGCGCCTTGGTGGTCGCAGCAGTGCCCGCAGGTGCGATCACCGGGGCAGGCTCAGCGGCAAACGCCAACGGTGCGCCGATCACCAGGGCAATCGTCAGGGCCAGCGAGGTAAGGCGGGACAAATACAGCATGTCGAACGAACTCCTAATGTAGGTGACTCAACGCCTATCCTTGCGCGCGACACCATTGCGCTGGATCACTCGGGTGACCCTGCTGACGAATAGCGAAATACAGCGCTGGTGTGTCCTGCCCGCCACTGCTACCGACAGTGGAGATGGACTCACCGGCTTTTACCACGTCACCCGCAGACTTGAGCAGCGTCTGGTTGTGACCGTAAAGACTCAAGAAACCGTTACCGTGGTCGAGGATCACCAGCAACCCGGCGCCTCGTAACCAATCGGCAAACACCACGCGGCCGCCGTGAACGGCATGCACCTGGCTGCCGGCGGAGGCGCTGATCATCACGCCGTCCCATTTGGTGCGGGCATCGTCACCACGGCTTTCACCGAAGCGCGCCAGCAGTCGACCATCAACCGGCCATGGAAGTTTGCCGCGGGTGGAAGCAAAGGGGCCGCCAAAGGTTTCGCCTGAACTTGAAACCAATGCGCCGGGTGTCGATTTAACGGTTTTGCGTGGGGCGTCAGTGGCATCTGCTTCAGCCTGAGCCTCACGTAAACGCTTTTTTTCGGCTTCCTGCTGGGCGATCAGCGCTTTTTGCCGCGCTTCTTCTGCCTCTCGGGCCTGACGGGCCAGGGTTTCTTCAATGGTTTTAAGGACTTTAGACAGATCTGCCTGATCCTGCTCGCGCGCCGCCAGTTTCTGATCGCGGGCCTTCACGTCGTCGCTGAGTTTGGCCAGGACTTGCTGGCGCTCCTTGCGGACCTTGTCGAGTTCGTCGCGCTGGCTGTCGAGGCTGCTTTTTTGAACCAGTAATTGCGCCTGCTGCATGGCGATGTCTTTTTCGACATTGGCCAGTTGGCGCAGGGTTTCGTTGAAATTCTTCAGCTGCTCCAGGCGGGCCTGGCTCAGATAGTCGTAATAGGTGAGGGTGCGAGCGAATTTTTCCGGGTTCTGCTGGTTGAGCAGCAGCTTGAGGTATTCCTGACGCCCATTCTGATAGGCCGCGCGGGCCTGGATGGCGATCAGTCGCTGCTGTTCAATGCGCGCGCTCTGGAGTTTTTTTTTCTCGGCATCGAGTCGCTGCAGCTCGGATTCGCTTTTCTTCAGCTCTTTTTGCAGGGCTTCGACCTGCTTCTCGAGCTTGCCCATCTCGGTTTCGGTGCCCTTGAGGTCTTTCTGCACCCCGGATTTTTCTTCCTGGAGTTTACCCAGCAATTTTTTCAGCTCGGCAATGTCCTGACGCGTGGCGTCCAACTGTTGTTGGGTTTGCGTGCGCTCGTCGGCAAAGGCCGGTTGAAGCAGGCAAGTCAGGGCAAGGGCTATCAGGACGCGAAGCATAGAGGCGGGCGACACCAGGGAAAGGGACGGCCTAGTATGCCCGCCAAGCGCAGCAAAAAAAATGCCCAATTGGGGTTGTGTGATAACTGGACAAAAAAACACCGCAAAACCAATGTGGGAGCGGGCTTGCTCGCGAATGCGGTGTGTCAGGCAACGTTGATGTCGACTGATACACCGCATTCGCGAGCAAGCCCGCTCCCACAGGGGTTTGGCGGTGTTTGATAGGGCGGATTACACCAGAATCGAAGTCCCGGTCATTTCCACAGGCTTCTCAAGCCCCAGCAACATCAGCATGGTCGGCGCGACGTCCGCCAGCACGCCGCCGTCGCGGACCTTGAAGTCCCGCTTGCCGACATAGATGAACGGTACCGGCTCAGTGGTGTGGGCCGTGTGGGCCTGGCCGGTGGTTTCGTCGGACATTTGCTCGACGTTGCCGTGGTCAGCGGTAATCAGGGCTTCGCCGCCGACTTTTTCCAGCGCATCGACGATACGGCCGACGCACAGGTCCAGGCATTCAACCGCTTTGACTGCCGCGTCGAATACGCCGCTATGGCCGACCATGTCGCCGTTGGCGTAGTTGACCACGATCACGTCATAGCGCTGGTTTTCAATGGCATCGACGATGCGGTCGGTGACTTCCGGGGCACTCATCTCGGGCTGCAAGTCATAGGTGGCGACTTTCGGCGACGGGATCAGGATGCGTTCTTCGCCCGGGAACGGTTCTTCGCGACCGCCGGAGAAGAAGAAAGTCACGTGGGCGTATTTCTCGGTTTCGGCGATGCGCAGCTGCGTCTTGCCGTTTTTCGCCAGGTAATCGCCCAGCACGTTGTCCAGGCTGCTCGCGGCGAAGGCCGACGGCGCGGGAATGCTGGCGGCGTATTGGGTCAGCATGACGAAACCGGCCAGTTTTGGCTGGCGAGCGCGTTCGAATTCCTTGAAATCGTCTTCGACGAACACGCGGGTCAGCTCGCGAGCGCGGTCGGCGCGGAAGTTCATGAAGACTACGGCGTCGCCGTCTTCGACTTTCACCGGCTCACCGATGCTGGTGGCTTTGACGAATTCGTCGCTTTCGCCACGCTCGTAAGCGGCTTGCAGGCCTTCCTGTGCGGTGGCGGCATTGAATTCGCTGGCGCCATCGACAATCAGGTTGTAGGCCTGGGACACGCGATCCCAACGGTTGTCGCGGTCCATGGCGTAGTAACGGCCAATGATGCTGGCGATCCGGCCTTTGCCGAGGGCTTCGAAGGTCGCGTCCAGCAACTCGATCGACGACTGAGCGCTTTTCGGTGGCGTATCACGGCCATCAAGGAACGCGTGCAGGTAGATTTTCTCGGCGCCGCGCTTGTAGGCCAGTTCAGCCATGGCGACCAGGTGATCCTGGTGGCTGTGAACGCCGCCATCGGACAGCAGGCCCATGAAGTGCACGGCTTTGCCGGCAGCAACGGCTTTATCCACCGCGGCGCAGATGGTCGGGTTCTCGAAGAACTCGCCGTCGCGGATCGCTTTGGTCACGCGGGTGAAGTCCTGGTACACCACGCGGCCGGCGCCAAGGTTCATGTGGCCGACTTCGGAGTTGCCCATCTGGCCGTCCGGCAAGCCGACGTCCATGCCGCTGCCCGAGATCAGGCCGTTCGGTACGGTAGCCCACAGGCGGTCCAGTACGGGCTTCTTCGCCGCATAGATGGCGTTGGATTCAGGGCTCTCACTGTGACCGAAGCCGTCGAGAATAATCAGGACCAAAGGTTTAGGCGTGGTAGTCATGGATTCCACTCGTGGCTGAATTAAAAGAGGGCGATGGAAAAGGGAGTAGGAGTTTAAAGCGAAGTTCCGACGCCGTCACCGCCGGACGGGGTTTGGCCCACCATAGTGGCTGTGTATACTGGCCGACATTTTAACGCCCTGGAACCTCCTTCGATGGTTGCTCACCTGATTGAATTTGCCACTAACCACTATTTGCTCGTCGGTATCTTCGTCGTACTGCTGGCGTTGCTGATCGCTTATCAGATGCAAGGCGGCGGCCGCAGCCTGAGCACCGGTGAACTGACCGGGCTGGTCAACAAGGACGCGGGCGTTGTGATCGACATTCGTTCGACCAAGGATTTCACCGCTGGTCACATTGTTGGCGCGTTGAACATTCCTCACGACAAACTGACCGCTCGCGTCGGCGAACTGGAAAAGCACAAGGCCAAGACCATCATCCTGGTCGACGCCATGGGCCAGACTGCCGGCACTCATGCCCGCGAACTGATGAAAGCCGGCTTCACCGCCGCCAAGCTGTCTGGCGGTATTTCCAGCTGGAAAGCCGACAATCTGCCGCTGGTGAAGTGATATGAACAACGTCGTCGTCTATTCCAGCGATTACTGCCCTTATTGCTCGCGAGCCAAGTACCTGCTCGAGAACAAAGGCGTAGCCTTCGAAGAGATCAAGGTCGATGGCAAGCCGCAGGTGCGTGCCGCGATGGCTCAGAAGGCCGGGCGTACGTCCGTGCCGCAGATCTGGATCGGCAGCACCCACGTTGGTGGCTGTGATGATTTGTTTGCCCTGGAGCGCGCCGGCAAGCTCGACGCCCTGCTCAAGGCCTGACTGCCTTACTTGAAATAGCCAACCCTACAAGACCCGAGATCAGAAAGGATCTGAGATGACTGACCAACAGAACACTGCAGCTAGCGAAGAAGAAACCGCACCGCAATTCTCCTTGCAGCGCATCTACGTACGTGACTTGTCCTTCGAAGCCCCGAAAAGCCCGGCGATCTTCCGCCAGCAGTGGGAGCCGAGTGTCGGTCTGGATCTGAACACTCGCCAGAAGGCGCTGGAAGGTGACTTCCACGAAGTCGTGCTGACCCTGTCGGTCACCGTGAAAAACGGCGAAGAAGTGGCATTCATCGCTGAAGTGCAACAGGCCGGGATCTTCCTGATCAAGAACCTGGATGACGCTTCGATGAGCCACACCCTGGGCGCGTTCTGCCCGAACATCCTGTTCCCGTACGCTCGCGAAACCCTGGACAGCCTGGTGACCCGCGGTTCGTTCCCGGCCCTGATGCTGGCCCCGGTGAACTTCGACGCGCTGTACGCACAAGAGCTGCAACGTATGCAGGCGGCTGGCGAGACTCCGACCGTTCAGTAAGCGGTCTGTGCGTCAAAGCAAGTCCAATGTGGGAGCGGGCTTGCTCGCGAAAGCGGTGTAACAGTCAACGAAGATGTTGAATGTTATGGCCCCTTCGCGAGCAAGCCCGCTCCCACATTTGTTATGCGGTGTTACTTGAACCCGAGTTGACGCCAGCCTTCGTAAACCGCGACGGCCACGGTGTTGGACAGGTTCAGGCTGCGACAGCCTTCGCGCATCGGCAGGCGCAGGCGTTGTTCGCTAGGCAGGGCATCGAGCACCTCGGCCGGCAAGCCACGACTTTCCGGGCCGAACAGGAAGGCATCGCCCTCGGCGAAACTGGCGTCGTGAAAGGGCCGCGAGCCCTTGGTGGTAAAGGCGAACAGCCGGGGATGGCCGAGGCTTTCCAGACAGCTGGCGAGGTCTGCGTGGCGTTGCAGGGTGGCATACTCATGGTAATCGAGGCCGGCCCGGCGCAGACGCTTGTCGTCCATCTCGAAGCCCAGCGGTTCGATCAAATGCAGGTGGCAGCCACTGTTGGCGCACAGCCTGATAACGTTGCCGGTATTCGGCGGAATTTCTGGTTGGAAAAGGATGACGTGAAACATGCACGGCTCCGAAGGTAAAGATGACGGGCATTCTACGCCGCCAAAGGACCCTCGTTCGAAACTATTCCCAAGGGTGATGGCTTCGCTGGCGATTGTCGGGGTGATGGTGGGCCTGATGATCGGTCGCCTGACCGCGCCCGACCCCAGTGTTTTAGAGCAAGTCGAGGTGACGAACGATGGACTGGTGGTGTGGTTCAACAACGAACCCAAAACCCACGGCGAGATAGTCGACGGCAGCGTGGCGCTGTTGTTCGAGGCGCAAGGCAAGGCACAGAAAGGTCAGCTCAAGCTCAACGGCAAGGACGTGAACTGGCGAACGCGTTTGAGTGATGGGGGACTGTTGCTGACGCTGGTGGCGGCCCGGCCGCTGCAGGGCGAGTGGGCCGGTAGCGAGGTCGATGACCGCTGGCGGCTGGAGATCCATCTCCGAGAGCAATAAAAGAGGGAATCCCCGGCCTGCCTGTACCAAGGTTCCCAAAACGGTAGGGCTCGCGCATTGCGGCGTGAGCCCGGTGTAAAGAGGGAATCCCCGGCCTGCCTGTACCAAGGACCCCAAAACGGGATGGGCTCGTCGCAATTGCGGTATGAGCCTGGTGTAAAGAGGGGAATCCCCGGCCTGCCTGTACCAAGGTCCCCGAAACTGGGTAGTGAATCGAATCACTGAATGAACTATTGCAGGGGGCGTGCCAGTTTTTAACAAGTTGCAACAGAAAGCCGCCCAGCAGCGCTGAAAGCCCCGTAATTCGGGGCTTTTGTGTTTCTGCGTTATGGTTTTTTTTGCAAATGAAGGCGGGGTTTCAGATCGGTTGTCGTGCTCGATTGCGGTTCATGGTGCATTCAGTCGGTGCACGGTGGCCCCAAAAGCTTCGCGGGCAAGCCTCGCTCCTACAGGTTCGGCGTTAACCACCATTCGGGGTTCACACCGGATCTGTAGGAGCGAGGCTTGCCCGCGAATGGATCCAGAGAACGACGAAGGCCTGACTAGCCCTCATCCCCCTCATCATCATCCCCACCATCAACCTTCATCCCCAATTCCTTGATCTTGCGCGTCAAGGTATTGCGGCCCCAACCCAGCAACACGGCAGCGTCGCGGCGGCGGCCGGCGGTATGTTTGAGGGCGGTTTCGATCATGATCCGCTCGAAGGCTGGCACGGCACTGTCCAGAAGACTCGACTGGCCGCGAGCCAACGCCTGATCAGCCCACTGACGCAACGCTTGCTCCCAATTGGTCACCGGTGCCGAATCCTGCGGCAGGCTCAGCAGCTCTGGCGGCAGATCGCTGATGTGCACTTCGCGACCCGAAGCCATCACCGTGATCCAGCGGCAGGTATTCTCCAGCTGACGCACGTTGCCTGGCCACGGCAGATTCTTCAGGTATTCCTCGGTTTCGCTTTTCAGCAGCTTCGGTTCCACTGCCAGTTCTTGCGCGGCGCGGCTGAGGAAATGCTTGGCCAAGGTCGGGATGTCTTCGCGACGGTCCGACAGCCGTGGAATGTGGATGCGGATCACGTTGAGGCGATGGAACAAGTCCTCACGGAATTTTCCGGCATGCACCAGGGTTTCCAGATTCTGGTGAGTCGCGGCGATGATGCGCACGTCGACCTTCACCGGCACATGACCGCCGACACGGTAGAACTCACCGTCCGCCAATACCCGCAGCAAGCGCGTTTGAGTGTCCGCCGGCATATCGCCGATTTCATCGAGGAACAGTGTGCCGCCATCAGCCTGCTCAAAACGCCCGCGACGCAGGTTGGCCGCGCCGGTGAACGCGCCTTTCTCATGGCCGAACAGCTCGGATTCCATCAGGTCTTTCGGAATCGCCGCCATGTTCAGCGCAATGAACGGCGAGGCCGCCCGTGGGCTGTGACGGTGTAGGGCGTGGGCCACCAGTTCTTTACCGGTACCGGATTCGCCATTGATCAGCACGGTGATGTTGGAGTGGCTCAAGCGCCCGATGGCGCGAAACACTTCCTGCATCGCCGGCGCTTCGCCGATGATTTCTGGCGTACGGGTCAGGGCGACCGGGACTTCCAGGCCTTGCTGTTCCTGAGCGTGCTGGTTGGCGCGCTTGACCAGTGAAACCGCTTCGTCGACGTCGAATGGCTTGGGCAGGTATTCGAACGCGCCACCCTGATAGGACGCGACAGCGCTGTCCAGATCGGAGTGCGCGGTCATGATGATGACCGGCAGTCGTGGGTGCTGTTCGCGAATCCGTGCCAGAAGGTCCAGGCCGCTGGCACCCGGCATGCGGATGTCGGAGATGATCACGTCCGGCTGCTGGCGCGCCAGGCGGCTCATCACGCCGTCGGCGCTGTCGAAGCTTTGCGTGGTCATGCCTTCCTGCTGCAAGGCTTTTTCCAGGACCCAACGGATAGAACGGTCGTCATCGACGATCCACACGGTTTCACTACGGCTCATGTCGATGTGGCTCCTTGTTCCAGTGGCAGAAAGATCGAGAACGTGGTGTGGCCTGGATGGCTTTCACATTCGATCAGGCCCTGGTGCTGGCTGATGATGTTCTGGGTAATGGCCAGGCCCAGCCCGGTACCGTCCGGGCGACCGCTGACCATGGGAAAGAAGATGGTTTCCTGCAGCTCGGCGGGGATCCCCGGGCCGTTGTCGATGATTTCGATCTTGGTCACCAGGCGGTGGCGCACGTGACCGATGGTGAACTGGCGCATGGCGCGGGTCCGCAAGCTGATGCGGCCGAGGCGCAGCTCGTTCTGGCTGCTGATGGCCTGCATCGCGTTGCGCACAATGTTCAGGACGGCCTGAATCATCTGTTCGCGATCAATCAACACATCCGGAATGCTTGGGTCGTAGTCACGCACCAAAGTGATGCAGCCCTGACTTTCGGCCTCTACCAGCTGACCTACGCGTTCCAGCACTTCATGGACATTGCACATGGCCAGTGACGGCAATTTGTTGGAGCCGAGCATGCGATCCACCAGATTGCGCAGGCGATCGGCTTCTTCAATGATGACGTTGGTGTAATCGCGCAGGCTTTCTTCCGGCAATTCACGGGCGAGCAACTGAGCCGCGCCACGAATCCCGCCGAGCGGGTTTTTGATTTCATGGGCGAGGCCGCGTACCAGCATCTTGCTGGTCTCCTGCTTCGACAGCTGCGCCTCTTCCTTGGTGATCCGCAACAAGCGGTCACGCGGGTGAACCTCCAGCAACAGCAGCGTATTGCCATTGCTCAGGATCGGTGTCACGGCGTAGTCGACGGTCAGGGTCTGGCCGGTTAGGGCGGTGAGCATCGCTTCGCGCTTGGTGAACGGGTGCGCCTGCTGGACTGCCTGGCGCAGGGAGTTCAGCGCCTCGGTGGATTCGGTGAACAACTCGCTGATGAACTGTCCATGGCTACGCTGGCCGCTGATGGCCAGCAGCATTTCCGCCGCCGGGTTCATGTACTCAAGGCGCAGTTCGGCGTCGAGCAGAATGGTTGCGGTGGTCAGGTTGTCGAGTAGCAAGCGGTGTAGTGCGTCGCTAATGGTCATCAGGACCTCTTTTGGAGCAGGGCATGCGCATGAATAACGCGCCGATACGGGGAAAATGCAAAAACCAAACCAAGGCTCCGAAAAGAAGCGTTTAGAGCCTGAAACAGGCGTTTAACGCTCATTTGCGTGGCGTTCTGCCAGCTTTTACGGGTACTTTCGAACCAAAATGGGTTGTGTTGTGAGTACTGTGCACTCTATTGCACCAATATAGTGCGCAAACCTGAACGAAGTAAAAGAAGCGCCGGAAGGTCGGACATGTAGGAGTCAGGCTTGCCGACGAAGGCGTCCTTAAGAGCGCTTTCGCCGGCAAGCCTGGCTCCTACACGGGCATTAGCGCCAGAAGGAGCTTTCTTCTTCGGGTTTGTCTTTGAGGGGGCATTCCGGCCGTTGGCCGTAGTCGGTAAGGACGCAGGGTTTGACCTGACGTTTCTGCGCGAGGGAAATGCGCTGCATGTGGAAGGGTTGATTGGCCGTGCGTTCGACGGTACGGCCCTGTTCGTCGAGGATTTCCACCGACAGGTTGTGGCTGCCGCGATCGATGTTGCTCAGGGCGAACACCGGGCTCGGGCCAGGCTCGGCGGTGGGTTGTCCATCCAGTAGCAGGCGATAGCGATGGCCCTGTTGCAGGCCGGGTTCGCTGGTAACGCTGACGATCAATTCACCGGCAGTGCTACGGATCGTGGCATCCGGGTCCGGCACCAGCACACGAAGCATGTCGTAATGAAACAGTGGTTTGGCTTTCGTGGCCGTCATTGGCGCGGTGCTGCTCGGGTTGGCCGACATCCGATTGCTGGTCGCCAGTGGTACACGCTTGGCATTACGGGTGCCCGGCTGATCGGTGAAGACCCGATTGCCCTGGGCGTCGATGTAGGTGAAAACCTCGGCCATTGCCGGCAGGCTGATCAGGCATGCGACCAACAACCAGCACCTCAAGGCTTATGCACCCGTTGTACGGTGAAGGTCACGGTGGGGCTCTGCTGCACCACGTTTTGCCCATCGATCACCTGAACCGCGAGGCGGTGTTCGCCACGGTCGATGTTCACCAGTTGCAGAATCGGCACGTTGCTCGGTTGGCCGTAGGGTTGATCGTCCAGTAACAGCCTGAATCGATGAGAGCCTTGCAGGCGCGGTTGGATCAATGCGCTGACCGTGAACGTGCCGTTGTTGGCGCGCAGGGCTTCTTCGGTGGGCAAGCCGGTTAGCTCCAGTACTTGATAGGCGCTGCCGGGCTGTTCGCGGCTACTGGCTTGCGCAGGCGCTACAGGTTCGCTCGGAGGTTGAAGCTCGACGCTGTTGAGCGGTGGCAACTCCACGGGCTGAGCCTTTACGCCATCGGGCGGTTGATTGCTGTACGCGGTGTTGCCGTTGGCGTCGGTGTATTTGTAGATCTGCGCGGCGGCGGGCAGGGCGATCAGCACAAGCAGGCATAACAACAATGAGCGCATTGCAGGCTTCCATTGGCCGTTGGGCAAGTGTCCGGCCCTGTTCCGTTCATGGCGACAGCATAGAGCACTTCAGCGCACGCCGGCAGACCGGCTCAGCGGCTGGCGCTGCACAACTCGGCGGTGGCGCGTACCTGGGCGAGTTTTCGCAGTGGCGCTTGGGCGCCGGTTTTATTGGCCTTGGCCAGCCACGACGGGCACTGCGGGTCGTTGCGATAAGGGCTGAAATCGGCCAGTTGTTGCAGCAGGCGTTTTTGTAACTGATCAAGTTGGGGGCGGATCTGCCCGATGAGATCGGGGCGAGGATCATTGGGCGCCTTGCCTTGGGCATGCCAGTCAGACAGGTGCGCGTATTGCACCAGTTTGTTGGCCTCGATCTGCGCCGAGAAGAACTGTTCGACGGCTTCGTTGCTCAATTTATAGGCAGGTGCCAGAGCGACAGCACCGGCAATGACTTCGCGCTCGCGCTGCCGGTCTTCGACAGGTTTGCCGCTGTCCCATTTGCTCAGCGCGACCTGATCGGCAATCGCCAGGCGTTCTTCGATGGTGCCAAGCAACGGGGCGAGGGCGGCAGGTGCCGGGCTGGCAAAAGCACTGTTGGCCAGCAGGGCGGTGAGCAGGGCAAGGCATGTACGTAGGCGCATGGGGCATCTCGGCTTTATCGGATGAAGGCCATGATGCACGCAACCGAGCATCCGACGACAGACGGTCGCCCATAAAAAAGGCCTCCCGAAGGAGGCCTCTCTTTTGTCACGCCGCGTAGCGCGGCGCTACCGGATCAGCAGCTGTAGTACAGCTCATATTCCAGTGGGTGTACGAAGGTACGAACCTTGATTTCTTCTTCGCTTTTCAGAGCGATGTAAGCGTCGATGAAGTCGTCGCTGAAGACGCCGCCTTTGGTCAGGAACGCACGACCTTTGTCCAGCTCTTCCAGGGCTTCTTTCAGGCTGCCGCAAACTTGTGGGATCTCTTTCGCCTCTTCAGGCGGCAGGTCGTACAGGTTTTTGTCAGCTGCGTCGCCAGGGTGGATCTTGTTCTGGATGCCGTCCAGGCCAGCCATCAACAGTGCAGCGAAGCCCAGGTACGGGTTAGCTGCCGGATCCGGGAAGCGAGCTTCGATACGGCGAGCGCGAGGGCTGGACACGTAAGGAATACGGATCGAAGCCGAACGGTTACGAGCCGAGTAAGCCAGCATCACTGGCGCTTCGAAACCTGGGACCAGACGCTTGTAGGAGTTGGTCGACGGGTTGGTGAAGCCGTTCAGAGCCTTACCGTGCTTGATGATGCCGCCGATGAAGTACAGAGCGGTATCGGACAGGCCGGCATAGCCTTCGCCAGCGAAGGTGTTCTTGCCATCTTTGGCGATGGACAGGTGAACGTGCATACCCGAACCGTTGTCGCCGTACAGAGGCTTAGGCATGAAGGTCGCGGTGCGGCCGTATGCATCAGCAACGTTGTGTACGCAGTACTTCAGGGTCTGAACTTCGTCAGCCTTGGCTACCAGGGTGTTGAACTTCACGCCGATTTCGTTCTGACCGGCAGTCGCCACTTCGTGGTGGTGAACTTCGATGACCAGGCCCATTTCTTCCATGGCGTTGCACATGGAGGTACGGATTTCGTGGTCGTGGTCGAACGGCGGAACAGGGAAGTAGCCGCCTTTGACGCCTGGACGGTGGCCTTTGTTGCCGCCTTCCACGTCCTGGTCGGACATCCACGAACCTTGTTCGGAGAAGATTTTGAACATCGAACCGGAGATGTCGGACTTGAACTTCACTTCGTCGAAGATGAAGAACTCAGGCTCTGGACCAACGAATACGGTGTCGCCGATACCGGTCGACTTCAGGTATTCCTCGGCACGCTTGGCGATCGCACGTGGGTCACGGTCGTAGCCTTGCATGGTCGAAGGCTCGATCACGTCGCAAACCAGGATCAGGGTCGGCTCTTCGGTGAACGGGTCGAGAACGGCAGTGCTGTCGTCCGGCATCAGGATCATGTCGGAGGCTTCGATGCCTTTCCAGCCAGCGATGGAGGAACCGTCGAACATTTTGCCTTCTTCTA
>NZ_JBIVCD010000004.1:217737-219631 GCF_044746425.1 Pseudomonas sp. NPDC086112
TCTTCGAAGAAAGCTTCATCCAGCCCATCGCGAGCCGGCATGGTCACGTGGTGCTGAGTGCCTTTGGTGTCCGTGAAGCGCAGATCAATCCACTTGACGTCATGATCTTTGATGAGTTGAACCGACTTCGACATAGTGTCCTCCGGGTGGCTTCGGGCTTAGTAGTGGATGCCCTTAGAATGTGGGTGATGCCGGCGCGAATACTCTGCCAAGGCAACCTGCCTCACAAGGGAGCAAATTGCATGCCAGTGCCCCACCATGGGTTTTTTGCCCCAATATCACGCTTATAAAGGTGCAAAGCCTCGAAAAGCGCCAAACCTCGCCCTGTAATGTAGCGTCGAATTCCACAAATGACCTGTTTTGGTGCGCACAAAACCTTCTGCACATTAACTGGTTAAACCTTGAGCAATTTCCGCTATAATCCGCGCCCCCCTTTTTCGGCTGGCCCAGCGCGCGCTGTTTTCATGAAACTAATCGTAAAAGTCTTCCCCGAGATCACCATCAAGAGCCGCCCGGTACGGATGCGTTTCATCCGCCAGTTGGCCAAAAACATCCGTACCGTGCTCCGCGATCTGGACCCGGCTGTGGTGGTCAACGGTGTGTGGGACAATCTCGAGTTGGAAACCCGCGTCAGCGAGCCGAAAGCCCTGAAGGAGATGACCGAGCGCCTGAGCTGCATGCCGGGTATCGCGCATTTCCTGCAGGTCGATGAATACCCGTTGGGCGACTTCGACGACATCGTCGCCAAGTGCAAGCAGCACTTCGGTGACGCTTTGGCCGGGAAGATTTTTTCGGTGCGCTGCAAGCGTGCCGGCAAGCACGAATTCAGCTCCATGGACGTCGAGAAATACGTCGGCAGCCAACTGCGTCGTCAGTGCGGCGCCGCCGGAATCTCGCTCAAAGAGCCTGAAATCGAAGTTCGCATCGAAATTCGCGACAAACGGTTGTTCGTGATCCACAGCCAGCACAACAGCATCGGCGGTTATCCGCTGGGTGCCCTGGAACAGACGCTTGTACTGATGTCCGGTGGCTTCGATTCCACCGTCGCCGCCTACCAGATCATGCGCCGCGGGCTGATGAGCCATTTCTGCTTCTTCAATCTGGGCGGACGAGCCCACGAACTGGGCGTCATGGAAGTCGCGCACTTCATCTGGAAGAAGTACGGCAGCTCCCAACGCGTGTTATTTGTCAGTGTGCCGTTCGAGGAAGTACTGGGAGAAATTCTCGGGAAAGTCGATAACAGTCATATGGGTGTAGTTTTGAAGCGTATGATGTTGCGCGCTGCTTCCCGTATTGCCGATCGGCTGGAGATCGAAGCGCTGGTCACCGGCGAAGCGATTTCCCAGGTGTCGAGCCAGACGTTGCCGAACCTGTCCGTGATCGACTGCGTGACCGACAAGCTGGTCTTGCGTCCACTGATCGCCAGTCACAAGCAGGACATCATCGACCTGGCCAACGAAATCGGCACTGCCGATTTCGCCAAGCACATGCCGGAATACTGCGGGGTCATCTCGGTGAACCCAAAGACCCACGCCAAGCGTCCGCGCGTGGAGCATGAAGAGAAAGAATTCGACATGGCGGTACTCGAGCGTGCGCTCGAAAACGCCAAACTGGTGCCGATCGATCGCGTAATCGACGAATTGGGCCAGGATTTGCAGATCGAAGAAGTCAGCGAAGCTCTGGCGGGCCAGATCATCATCGACATCCGTCACCCGGATGCCGCTGAAGACGAGCCGCTGGAACTCGCTGGCATTGAGGTGCAGACGATGCCGTTTTATGCATTGAACGCTCGTTTCAAGGAACTGGACCCTACTCGCCAGTACCTGCTGTATTGCGACAAAGGCGTGATGAGTCGCCTGCATGCCCACCATTTGCTCAGTGAGGGGCATGCCAA
>NZ_JBIVCD010000005.1:0-34696 GCF_044746425.1 Pseudomonas sp. NPDC086112
ATTCGGCTTCTTCAGGTTTGCAGTCGCCGACCTGGCCGATGTCTTCGTTCATCACCCCGTTCTTGGTGCCCAGCAGGTACTTGAGCATGTACTCGTGGCCCTTGCCCGAGGAGCCCAGCAAGTTGGAACGCCAGATGAACATGTTGCGCGGGAAGTTGACCGGGCTGTCCGGCTGTTCGCAGGAGAAGCGCAGCGAACCGTCCTGCAGCGACTTGACCACGTAGTCTTTCGGGTCCATGCCGGCCGCAGCCGCGTCGCGGCAAATGTGCAGCGGGTTGGTGTTGAGTTGCGGTGCGCTGGGCAACCAACCGGCGCGTTCGGCGCGGATGTTGTAGTCCAGGGCATGCTCGGGAAATTGCGATTTATCGGCCAATGGCGAGAGCACGTCGTGCATGCTCATCTTCTCGTGGCGCCATTGCGAACTGTGGGCGTAGAAGAAGCTGGTGCCGTTCATTTGGCGAGGCGGACGGTTCCAGTCCAGGCCGAACGCCAGGGGCAGCCAGCCGCATTGCGGACGGAGTTTTTCCTGGCCAACGTAGTGCGCCCAACCGCCACCGGTCTGGCCGACACACCCGCAGAGCATGAGCATGTTGATCAGCCCGCGGTAGTTCATGTCCATGTGGTACCAGTGGTTCATCGCCGCACCGACGATGATCATCGAGCGACCCTTGGTCTTGTCGGCGTTGTCAGCGAACTCACGGGCAATCTGGATGGCTTTCTCGCGGCTGACGCCGGTGATCTGCTCCTGCCAGGCCGGGGTGCCGGGCACCGAGGCGTCGTTGTAATCCTTGGCCACGTTAGCGCCGCCGAGGCCGCGATCGATGGCCAGGTTGGCGGCCGACAGGTCGAACACTGTGGCGACTTTGGCCACGCTGCCGTCCGCCAGCACCACGTTATGCACCGGCACGCGGCGGTATTGCACGGCATCGCCGGCCACGTGCTGGAAGTGCTCGTGGGACTCACCGGCAAAATACGGGAACGCCACTTCGGCCACGTCATCGCCGATCAGGCTCAGTTTCAGATCGATCTCACGGCCTTCGCCGCCTTCACGAGGCAAGATGTTCCACTTGCCCTTCTCGCCCCAGCGATAACCGATGGAACCCTGAGGGGACACCAGTTCGCCGCTGACATCGAGGGCGATGGTTTTCCATTCCGGGTTGTTTTCCTGGCCGAGGTTGTCGGTCAAGTCGCTGGCGCGCAGGAAGCGATCCGGCTGGTAACCGGCGCCCGGTGCCTTGTCGACCATTTGCTTGAGCAATACCAGCACCGGCAAGTCAGTGAAACGCTTGGCGTAGTCGGTGAAATAAGCGCTCGGTTTGTCCAGGTGGAATTCTTTGAAGATCACATGGTTGAACGCCTGCGCTAGCGCCGCATCGGTGCCCTGCTTGGGGTTCAGCCACAGGTCGGTGAGCTTGGCGACTTCCGAGTAGTCCGGGGTGATCGCGACCGTCTTGGTGCCCTTGTAGCGGACTTCGGTAAAGAAGTGCGCGTCCGGGGTACGGGTCTGCGGGACGTTGGAGCCCCAGGCAATGATGTAGTTGGAGTTGTACCAGTCGGCCGATTCCGGCACGTCGGTCTGCTCGCCCCAGACCATCGGCGAGGCCGGTGGCAAGTCGCAGTACCAGTCGTAGAAACTCAGGCAGGCGCCGCCGATCAGCGACAGGTAACGCGAGCCTGCGGCGTAGCTGACCATCGACATGGCCGGAATCGGCGAGAAGCCGACGATCCGGTCCGGGCCGTATTGCTTGATCGTATAGACGTTGGCCGCTGCAATGATCTCGTTGACTTCCTCCCAGTTGGAACGAATGAAGCCACCCATGCCGCGCTTGCTTTTATAGGAGTCGGCCTTGACCTTGTCCTCGACGATGCTGGCCCAGGCTTCGACCGGCGCCATGGTCTGCCGCGCATCGCGCCAGAGCTTGAGCAACGGCTTGCGGATTTTCGGGTACTTGAGGCGGTTGGCGCTGTAGATGTACCAGCTGTAACTGGCACCACGGGGGCAGCCACGGGGCTCATGGTTCGGCAGATCGTTGCGGGTACGCGGGTAGTCGGTCTGCTGGGTTTCCCAGGTGATCAGGCCGTTCTTGACGTAGATTTTCCACGAGCAGGAGCCGGTGCAGTTCACCCCGTGGGTGGAACGCACGATCTTGTCGTACTGCCAGCGCGAACGGTAGACGTTCTCCCAGTCGCGAGACTCTTTGCGGGTCTCGCCATGACCGTCGGAAAACTCGTTTTGCTTACGGTTGAAAAACCGCAATTGATCCAGTAAATGACTCACGGTGTAGTCCTCTCAGGCTTTGTCGCGGAGTCTGTGCCCCGCCCACGCAATGATTGAATTCGGGTCGTCTCAGCAGGGTGTCGCGGCGCCTTTGCGCGCGTACCACCACCAGGTCACCACGATGCAGCTCAGGTAAAAGCCGACGAACATGTAGAAGGCCATCTCCGGGCCGCCGGTCAGGGCCATCGAAGAGCCGAAGGATTTGGGAATGAAGAACGCACCGAAGGCGCCCATGGCAGAACTGAAGCCCAGGACGGCGGCCGATTCTTTACCGGCATCCTTGAGCGCTTGTTCGCGAACAGCGGGTGGTTTTCCGGCCGAAGCTTTTTCGTGTTGGGTGCGGAAGATCACCGGGATCATCCGGAAGGTGGAGCCGTTGCCGACGCCCGTGGTGATGAACAGCAGCATGAACAGGCCGAGGAAGCCGTAGAAGTTGCCGCCGGTACCGTTCTGCGGGAGAACGCCGTGGCCGCTTTCTGGTAGAAAGTGCATCACCCCGAAGACCATCGCGATCATCGCCACGAAGTTCCACAAGGTCACTTTTGCGCCACCGAGCTTGTCCGCCAGCCACCCGCCCAATGGGCGTACCAGAGCGCCGACCAACGGGCCGAGGAAGGCGAATTTCAAGGCAATCACGTCGGGGAAGGAAGTTTTGATCAGCAGCGGAAACGCGGCGGAGAAACCGATGAATGAACCGAAGGTCGCCAGGTACAACCAGCACATCAGCCAGTTGTGTTTGCGCTTGAAGATCACCGCCTGTTCGCTGAACGAAGCGCGAGCACTGGACAGATCATTCATGCCGAACCAGGCCAGCACCGTCACCAGGACAATAAACGGTACCCAAATGAAGCCGGCGTTCTGCAGCCACAACTGACCACCGTCCGGCAGTGCTTGCGGCGAGCCGCCCATGAAGCCGAACACCCCGAAGGTAATCACCAGCGGCACACAGAACTGCATCACCGAGACGCCTAGATTGCCTAGGCCGGCATTGAGGCCAAGGGCTGTGCCCTGCTGCGACTTGGGATAGAAGAAGCTGATGTTGGACATGCTCGAGGCAAAGTTGCCGCCACCAAAACCGCAGAGCAAGGCAATCAACACGAACACGCTGTAGGAGGTGCTCGGGTCCTGCACGGCGAAGCCCATCCAGATCGATGGCAGCAACAGCGACGCGGTGCTCAGGGCGGTCCAGCGACGGCCGCCGAAGATCGGCACCATAAAGGAATAGAAGACGCGCAAGGTCGCGCCGGACAGCCCCGGCAACGCCGCCAGCCAGAACAGCTGGTCAGTGGTGAAGGTGAAGCCGATGGCGTTCAAACGCACGATCACCGTGCTCCAGACCATCCACACCGCGAAGGCCAACAACAGCGCAGGAATGGAAATCCACAAGTTGCGCGTGGCGGTCTGTTTGCCGCTACGTCCCCAGAACGCGGGGTCCTCGGGGCGCCAGTCATGAATGACCGGGCCTTTGTCAGGCTTTTGCAGAACGGACATGTTCTTCTCCTAGGGCAATGCTGGAAATCGGGGACGGGGTCAGCAGCGGCGCTTTACCCAGCACCGGGCTTTTGCGTATTTCGCTGAAGTACATCCAGGTGAGGGAGACCCAGACCACGCCGTACATCAACATGAAGCAGGAAGAGCGCACGCCGGTGAGGTCCACCAGGGCGCCGAACAGGATCGGCAGCACGAAACCACCCAGGCCACCGGCGAGGCCGACGATGCCGGACACCGCGCCCATGTTTTTCGGGTAGTCATTGGCGATGTATTTGAAAACCGAGGCCTTGCCGAACGCGAAGGCGATGCCCATGACGAACAGCAGCACGGTGAACAGCGCGGGGCTCAGGCCGATGTGGAAATCCACCGGGCCGTCGATGGTCTGCACTTGCAGTTGGGTCTGGGGATACGAGAGCAGGAACAGGCAGATCCAGCTGACCCACAACACCCACCAGGTCACGCTTTGCGCCCCCCAGCGATCTGACATCCAGCCGCCGACGGCGCGCAGCACGCCACCGGGCAGGGAAAAACAGGCCGCCAGCAGCGCCGCGCTTTGCAGGCTGAAACCGTATTCCTGCACGTAGTACTTGGTCATCCATAGGGCCAGGGCGACGTAGCCACCGAAGACGATCGAGTAGTACTGGCAGTAGCGCCACACCGCAGGGTCTTTCAACGAGCGCAGTTGCTCACGCAAGGTAGCGCCGGATGCACTGCGGTGGTCCTTGTTCTCGGCACTGAGAAACCAGAACAGCAGTGCGGTAATAAAGAGGATCGCGCTGAAGACTTTCGGCACCAGCTGCCAGCTACCGGCAGCGATCAGCGCCGGCGCGAGAAACTTGGTCACCGCGGCTCCGGCGTTACCGGCGCCAAAGATGCCCATGGCGAAGCCTTGATTCTCCTTGTCGAACCATTTGGCGACGTAGGCAATCCCGACCGAGAACGAGCCGCCGGCCAGGCCGACGAACAAACCCAGCACCAGGAACTGCCAGTAGGCAGTCGCGTGGCTGATCAGGTACAGCGGCGCGACGCAGCTCAGCATCAGCAGGAAGAACACGCTGCGCCCGCCAAAACGGTCGGTCAGCAAACCCAGCGGCAAACGCACCAACGAGCCGGTCAGCACCGGGGTCGCGGCCAGCAGGCCGAACTGGGTTTCGTTGAGCTGGAGAAGGTCCTTGATCGGCACCCCGAGCACGGCAAACATCATCCAGACCATAAAGCACACAGTGAAGGCCAGCGTGCTCATGCCCAGCACCAAGCCTTGTCGTACACGCGGTGGGTTCACAATGCTCTCCAGTCAGTTAGCCATGGCGGCAGACTAGAGAGGCCAACCCCGCAAAAACTTGACCCATGTCAACGAAGCCCAAGGGGGCATAGGCCTATGCTTGTGCGGTCTACCTCTAAGGAGGTAGTGCTAGAAAGTGTTAAAACCCTTTATTTATCAGCCTGTTAAGAGTTTTAACCGACGTTTTTGCCGACAAGGAACTGTCGACAACTCTTTAGAGGTAGCGCGCCCCGGATCGGCGGCAAAACCCATTCTGGTGCTGCACATGCTCTGTTTTCCTGATGTCTTCCGGGA
This sequence comes from Pseudomonas sp. NPDC086112, assembly GCF_044746425.1. Classification (NCBI taxonomy): domain Bacteria; kingdom Pseudomonadati; phylum Pseudomonadota; class Gammaproteobacteria; order Pseudomonadales; family Pseudomonadaceae; genus Pseudomonas; species Pseudomonas sp. NPDC086112. Next base: position 5,346 of record NZ_JBIVCD010000005.1, read on the forward strand.
CCTGCGCCGATGATGCGCTGGTTGCGCAGCTCCCTGCCCGCTCGCGCCGGGCTGGCGGTGATCCTGATCGCCGTGCTGGCGCTCGCCAGTTCGCTGAGCGCCGGGCTGATCGCCTGGTTCAGCCAGGGCGATGCCGCCGCCATCAACACCGCTGGCTCGGTGCGCATGGAGACTTATCACCTGAGCTGGAAACTGGCCGCTGGCGCCACCGGCGAAGAAATCGCCACCATCATCGACAGCCTGCAAAACCGCTTGGACAGCCACTCGCTCAAAGCCGTGCTGGAAGATGGCCCGACCGCCGCCCTGCAAGTCAGCTATGGGCAAATCCAGCAACAATGGAACGAGGATTTACTCCCGGCACTGCTGCGTGGCGATGCCGCCTATTTTCAGGTCCAGGCACTGCCCTTCGTTGAACAACTGAACCAGTTCGTCAACCTGTTGCAGCGTCAAAGCGAACAAAAGCAAGGCTGGCAACAGGTGATCCAGGGCCTGGCCTTGTTCACCACCATGATTGTCCTGCTGATCGGGTTGTACGAGTTGCAATACGGTGTCGTCACGCCCCTCAAGGAGTTGGTGGATGCCACCCAGCGCTTTCGTCGCGGCGACTTCAAGGTGCGGGTCAACCATCAGTCCCAGGATGAACTGGGTCAGTTGGCCACGAGTTTCAACACCATGGCCGAGACGATCGAAGAGTCGCATCGCACCCTGGAAAGCCAGGTCCGGCAAAAAACCCTGAACCTGCAACAAGCCAACGCGGCCCTGGAGCTGCTGTATCAAAGCAGCCGAAGCCTGGCCACACGTCTGGCCAATGCCGAAGGCCTGGATGAGTTGATTCGACGCTTCCAGCAACGCCTGCCCGGCTTGCGCCTGTCGCTGTGCCTGCAAGGCCAACTGCAGGCACCGGCCCAGCAGTTACTGGCTCTGCATGGCGCAAACATCCGCGAAGTCTGCGCCAGCAGCGACTGCGCCACGTGCCAGAAGCACCACAAAGCCAATCCGCAAGCCTTCAGCATCAGCAACCAGGGCAGTGAACTGGGTGAGCTGAAGGCGCACTTTGTCGACGGCCATCCCATGCAAGCCTGGGAAACCCAATTGATCCAGGCCCTGGCCAACCTGATCGGCACCTCGCTCTCGCTCAAGCGCCAACGGGAACAGGATCATCGCCTGCTGCTGCTCGAAGAACGCACGATCATCGCCCGCGAGCTGCACGATTCACTGGCACAGGCCCTGTCCTACATGAAGCTGCAAGTCAGCCGCATGCAGACCCTGATGCGCCGGGGCGAACCGGTCCAGACCCTGGAAACCGTCACCGCCGAATTGCGCGAGGGACTGAACAATGCCTATCGCCAGTTACGCGAGTTGCTGACGACTTTTCGTTTACAGATTCACGACGCGGGACTGGTGCAGGAACTCAAGGACACCGCCGAGGAGTTTTCCCGGCGCGGGGAATTCCAGGTGCACCTGCACGTCGACACCCTGGCCTTTCAGCTATCGGCCAGCGAACAGATCCACATTCTGCAGATCACCCGCGAGGCGCTCTCCAACTGCTTGCGCCACGCCCATGCGCAAAACGCCTGGCTGCAACTGCGCCAAGATGGCGAGACAGTCAGATTGTCGGTCGAAGACGACGGTCGCGGCTTCAGCGGCAACGTCGACCAACGCGAACACCACGGCCTGAACATCATGGATGAGCGGGCTCGCAGCTTGCACGGCCAGCTACAGATCATCTCCAGGGAACCCCAAGGCACCCGTGTCCAACTGGAATTCCACCCGGAATTTCTCGGGCAGCAAACAGAAGGCAGCACCCTATGACCCCTTCCCCGCAACACAGAATCCTGCTGGTAGACGACCACCCGATGATGCGTCACGGCATTCGCCAGATGCTCGAACTCGAAGATGATTTCCTGATCGTCGGCGAAGCCAGCCAGGGTGAAGAAGCACTCGGTCTGATTGAGCCGCTTCGACCGGATCTGGTCCTGCTCGACAACAACATGCCGCAAATGAATGGCATCGAAACCCTGCGCCGATTACGGGCGATGCACTACACCGGCAAAGTGCTGCTGTTTACGGTGTCGGATGCAGAAGACGATATTCGCGATGCACTGCGCCTGGATGCCGACGGTTACCTGCTCAAGGACATGGAACCGGAACTGTTGATCCAGTACATCCGCGATGCCTTGAACGGCGCCTTGGTCATCAGCCCGGGGCTGACTCAAGTCATGGCCCAGGCACTGCGCGCTCCTGCACGCCAGGCCGTGGTGGAACTGACCGAGCGTGAGCGTCAGGTGTTGAAAACCATCGCCAGCGGCTTCAGCAACAAGGTCATCGGGCACAAGCTGGGCATCACCGAAGGGACGGTCAAGGTCCACGTGAAAAACCTGCTGCACAAACTCGGCTTGCGCTCGCGGGTGGAGGCGGCAGTGTGGGCCATGGAGCATCTGCGCAGTGCAGGCTGACAGGCATCCCTCCTTGGAGGTAGGCCTGCAGAGGCATAGGTCAATTGGCCTGCGCTCTCTACTATGACGGTCAGCGGAGGTACGCCATGCTGACCCACCCTTCCATCGTTTTAACGTTGCGCCGTCATCATCTGTTCAGCCAACTGCCGGAGAAAGTCTTCGAGGAAGTCTGCAGCCTGGCCATGCTCAAGCGCCTGAGTTGTCACAGCACGCTCATGCACCAAGGGGATCCGGCCAGGCGTTTTTTCCTGCTGGTCAGCGGCCAGGTCAAGTTGTACCGGCTCACCGGCGAAGGCCAGGAAAACCTGGTGGAGATCATCCAGCCCGGCCAGACCTTTGCCGAAGCCTTGCTGTTCAGCCAGGCCCGACTCTACCCGGTGAGCGCCACCGCGCTGAAGGACAGCGTGCTGGTCAGTATCGAGGGCAACCATTACCGCAACGCCCTGGAGGATCAGCCGAAAGTCTGTCTGGCGATCCTCGCGAGCATGAGCGTTCACCTGCACCTGCGTCTGCGCGACATCGATACCTTGACCATGGCCAGTGCGACTCGTCGGGTGATCCATTTTCTGTTCCAGGAACGCCACCCGGTTACCGGCCAGATTGTCTTGCAGGTGTCCAAACGCCTGGTGGCGTCGAAGCTGGGGATTCAGCCGGAAACCTTCTCGCGGATTTTGCATCGTCTGGTGGAGTGCGGCCTGATCGCCATGGAGCGTCGCCATATCAGCATCCTCGCTGAAGAGGAGCTGGCGGCTTTCCAGTAGTCGGAATTGACCGCCATCAAGGCGCAATGCCAAGCGCCTTGCACACTGGCAGCGTCCATCCACGGAGAGTGCAAATGCCCCGTTCAACCCTGCCTTTGGTTTACTCCTGCTCAGGTTGCTCCAACGTCGCCCAACTGGCCAATACCCTGGCCGTGCGCCTGGACCGCAGTGGCCTGGCTGAAATGTCCTGCATCGTTGGTGTCGGCGGGCATGTGGCGGCGCTGGTCAACAAGGCACGCTCGGGGCGGCGGATCTTCGCGCTGGATGGTTGCCCGTTGCAATGTGTTGAAAACTGCCTCAAGCAACATGGGCTGCATGCTGATGTGCATCTGATTCTCAGCCATTACGGGCTGCGTAAACGCCATGGTGAGGATTGCACGCAGGCGCAGAGTGATGAGTTGTTTGAAGGGATCAGGCAGTTGATTGCCAGTGATGCTCGCCAGCATGAAAGCCGGCAGAAAACGATGGCCTGAGGGCCAACGAAAATCCAAATGTGGGAGCGGGCTTGCTCGCGAAGGCGGACTTACATTCAACATTGATGTCGACTGACAGGGCCTCTTCGCGAGCAAGCCCGCTCCCACAATTTGATTGGTGTACATCTGCAAGAGACAGGTCGGCTATCAGGCCGCCTTCGCGGGCAAGCCAGCTCCCACAGGGATCCGAGTGAACCCTGCGGGAGCAAGGCCAAACTCAGGCCAGGCTTTTGCTAACCACCTCAAACACATCGCTGGACAGTTGCCCCGAAGCGCGAATCCGCTCCAGCTCACCTTTCATCAACGCCTGACGAGCGCTGTCGTATTTGCGCCACCGAGTCAGCGGCGCCAGTTGGCGAGAGGCGATCTGCGGGTTAAACCCATTCAGCTCGATCACCAGATCCGCCAGGAACCGATACCCGGAACCGTCGGCCGCGTGGAAGTTGATCAGGTTCTGCCCGGCAAACGCGCCGATCAGTGCCCGCACCTTGTTCGGGTTCTTGATCGTGAACGCCGGGTGTTGCATCAAGGCTTTGACCCGCTCCAGACCGCCCGGCAATGTGCTGCCGGCCTGAACGCTGAACCACTGATCCATGACCAGCGGATTATCCTTGAAGTGCTCGGCGAAGGTCGCCAACGCCGTGGCTTTCTGCTCGTCGAACGGCGAATTGACCAACACCGCCAACGCCGTCAGACGCTCGGTCATGTTGTCGCTGGTGTCGAACTGTTCGAGGGTTGCCGCCAAGACTTCCGGCTTGCCGCTGAGCATCAGGTACGACAGCGCAATGTTTTGCAGCGCGCGGCGGGCGAAATGCTCGGCCTCGGCCACATACGGCGTTTTCTTCGAGAGATCGCGATTGGCCTGATAACGCAGCCACAATGCCTCGAACAAACCTTCAGCCAATTGCTTACGGGCAAACTCGCGAGCCGTGTGAATGGCCTCTACGTCAGCCACTTCACTGATCTCGGTCAGATATGCCTCGCCCGGCAACGACAGCATTTCGGCGACCATCGCCTGATCCAGCGTCTCATCGGACAGCACGGTACGCAGTGCTGAAACCAGACGCTGATCCAGCACCAGCGCTTCACCCTTCTGTTGCTGTTCGATCAACTCTTGCAGCACCTGCACCGACAATTGCTGACCGGCATCCCAGCGGTTGAAGCCGTCGCTGTCGTGCTGCATCAGGAACATCAGCTGATCGCGATCGTACGGGAAGCTCAGCTTCACCGGCGCCGAGAAGCCGCGCAGCAATGAAGGCAGCGGCTTTTGCGCAATGTCGACGAAGGTGAAGGTCTGCTCGGCTTCAGTCACCGAAATAACCCGCGAAGTGCCTTGAGCACTGGTTTCACCGGCAAGACGCAGGGCAATTTCGCCGCCCTTGCTGTCCAGCAGTCCCAGTTCCACCGGAATCACGAACGGCAGTTTTTCCACCTTGTCCGGGGTTTCCGGGCAGCTCTGGCGGAGGGTCAGGCTGTAGGTTTTTGCCGCGGCGTCGTAGGACTCGCTCACCACCAAACGTGGAGTGCCGGCCTGGCTGTACCAGCGCTTGAATTGAGTCAGGTCAACGCCGTTGGCGTCTTCCATGGCTTTGATGAAGTCGTCGCAGGTCACGGCCTGGCCGTCATGGCGTTCGAAGTAAAGGTCACTGCCTTTGCGGAAACCGTCGGCGCCCAGCAAGGTGTGGATCATGCCGACTACTTCCGAACCCTTTTCGTACACGGTCAGGGTATAGAAGTTGGAAATCTCGATGAAGCTGTCCGGGCGCACAGCGTGTGCCATCGGGCCGGCGTCTTCGGCGAACTGGTGGGTGCGCAGGTACGCCACGTCCTGGATGCGCTTGACCGTGGCCGAGTTCATGTCGGCGGAGAACTCCGAATCCCGGAACACGGTGAAGCCTTCCTTGAGCGACAGCTGGAACCAGTCGCGGCAGGTCACACGGTTGCCCGACCAGTTGTGGAAGTATTCGTGGGCAACGATCGCTTCGACCCGCTGATGCGCGGCGTCGGTGGCGGTTTCGGCGCGGGCCAGCACGGCACTGGAGTTGAAGATGTTGAGGCCCTTGTTTTCCATGGCGCCCATGTTGAAGTCGTTGACTGCGACGATCATGAAGATGTCCAGGTCGTACTCGCGACCGTAAACCTCTTCGTCCCAGCGCATGGACTTCTTCAGGCTGTTCATCGCGTGCTGGCACTTGTCGATGTTTTCCGGCTCGACATAGATGCGCAGCGCCACGGAGCGCTCGGTCATGGTGGTGAAGGTGTCTTCGACGCACCACAGGTCACCGGCCACCAGCGCGAACAGGTAGGCAGGCTTCTTGAACGGGTCTTCCCAGGTCGCCCAGTGCCGGCCGTCTTCGCCGGGCCCCGAGGCAATCGGGTTACCGTTGGACAGCAGCACCGGATAGCTGTGCTGCTCGGCGACCACCGTGGTAGTGAACGTGCTCATCACGTCCGGGCGGTCGAGGTAATAGGTGATTTTGCGGAAACCTTCGGCTTCACACTGGGTGCAGAACATGGTGCCGGATTTGTACAAGCCTTCCAGGGCGGTGTTGGTTTCCGGGTGGATCCTGACGCTGGTGTCGACCGTGAAGCTTGTACTGGTCGGGTGCAGGGTCAGGTGATTCTCGGTCAGCTGATAGTCGGCAGCGCTCAGTTCGCGATCGGCCAACGTCACCGACAGCAGATCGAGTTGCTGGCCATCCAGCACCAGCGGCGGCAGGCCAGGGCCACGTTCAGGATTGCGACGCATCACCAGTTGCGCATGGACCAGGCTGTGGTCCTCGAACAACTCGAAGGTCAGGTGCGTCTCGTCGATCAGGTACTCAGGCGCCTGATAGTCCTTCAGGTAGATCATCTTCGGTTGTTCGGTGCGCATGCTGGAATCCTTACTGATGCACGGCGAGCTGGTAAGCCGTGTATTTACGAATATTGATCACGCCGGTGTCGAAAATCAGGTACTGGCCCTTGATCCCCAGCAGCGTGCCTTCGGCAATCGGGTTCTTGTCCAGGTTGAAGCTGACAATCTTGGCTGGGTATTGCTCGATCGGATAGCGGATTTCCAGAGGTTCTACATCGGTAATTGTCTGGATTGCTTGTAGGCCAAATCGTTCCTGCAAACCTTGCAAACCTGGCGCACAACTTTCAAACAGCTGATCGCGAACCTGCACCAGATCCACCGATACCGCATCGCCCTTGAGTAAAGCACGCCAGTTGGTCTTGTCGGCTACCTGGCTGCGGAACAGGTCTTCGACGAAGCCTGACTGCTGACGGGTCGCGACGCGCATGATCGGCAAGGCCTGGCTGGCGCCCTGATCGAGCCAACGAGTGGGCAGTTGCGTGGCGCGGGTTATGCCGACCTTGATCCCCGACGAATTGGCCAGATACACCACATGATCGGTCATGCAGAATTTTTCGCCCCACGCAGGCTCACGGCAGGTGCCGGCGTCGTAGTGGCAACGCTCCGGGCTCATGATGCAGAGGTCGCATTGGGCCAGTTTGGTCATGCACGGGTAGCAGTAACCCTGGCTGAAACTGGTTTTGGTCTTGCGTCCGCAATGGGTGCAGTGGATCGCCCCCAGGTATTCCAGGCGCACCGTGGTGCCGATCAACGGATTGACCGGTACCTCGGCGTCGCCCAGACGAAAAGCGTACTGAACGTTCGGCCCGTCAAGGCGCGCCGACATTTTGCTGATTGCACCGCGGCCAATCTCGATCAATGGACGGCATCCGATTTGAACAGAATGTTTGGTACTTCAATCGACTTCGACTCGCATTCCTGCGGGCCCATGTAGCCGGTGCGTTCTTCCTCGGGCAGGTTCTGGATTTCCCAGGCGATCATCGCTTGCAGGGACAGTTCGCGCTGCTCGGCGGTGAGTTTGCCACCGTCGGACCATTTGCCGATTTCTACCGCCAGTTTCAGGCTCTGGTAGATATCCGGGGTGATGTTTTTGATCATTTCGTTAAAAGAGGACATCAAGGGCTCCGCGCTCTTTAATCACATAGCTTATTTGGAAGTCAGTTTACGGCGGTTGTACAAACCGCCCAACAAACCGGTGAAGCATCCGATGAGTAACCCGCTGACGTGGGCCGCGTTGGCAATCTGGCCGAAGCCGATCATCGAGACCAGCCCGGACAGACACAGCAGCAACCACACCAGCATCATCACCAACACCCCTCGGGGCAGGCGATACGCCGGGTTCGGCGACAGAACCTGGAAGATCCAGCAATGCCCGAGCAGACCGTACAGCACACCGGACAACCCGCCAAACAGGCTCGGGCCGCTGAAAAGGTATTGGGTATAGTTGGACACCAGGCTGAACAGCAGCGTCAGGCCGATCAGGTTGATGCTGCCCTGCCGCGACTCGATGCGCCGCCCCAGTTCCCAGTACCACATGCCGTTCATGGCCAGGTGCAGGATGCCGAAGTGGATCAGCATCGGCGTGACCAGACGCCACCACTGCCCCGCCGCCAGGCTGTCGGCCAATGGCGTGAAATGGATGTACTCGCCGACCACACGGAAATCGAGGAAGGTCAGCCAGCGTATCGTCTCGAGGTTATCGCCCAGCAGCGTCACCATGGCGACGATCAGGCTCAGCAACAGCACCAACGCCGTAGCCTTGCTGTAGCGCAACTGCTCGACGAAGCCCGGACGCGGCTGCGTCTGCGCGATCGGGATATCCAGTTGCTGATCGGGGTCACCCGCCGGAAAGCGTTCGTACAATGAGCGCACGTCTTCGCTGATGTTGGCCGGCACCCACAGCACTTGCTCGCCCGCCTCTTCGCTGACCCGGTGGGGCACTTGCATGCGTTGCAGCAGTTTGACGAACCCGCTCAAATCCACCGCCAAAGGCAGGCGTAATACCGCCACCGCCGTCATTGCAGCACCTCCGGCCGCTCGACATCGACCCAGACAAATTTATGCGGGTCGAGACGGGTTTCCTGATCCAGACGATAAGCGACCAGTTTGCCATAGAGCACCGCGCTGTAATCCAGGCACGCCAGGTTCGGGCGGATCGGCGCCGGTTTGCCGCTGCGCCAGTAGTGGCCGACGAACAACAGCGGCTCATCGACGCCGTAGCGCAGCAAGTTGTCTTTTTCGCTGGACGACAGCGGCGTGCGGGCCACTGGCTCAGGCAAGGCGTCGGGCTGGAACACGATATCTCCGTAGGTTTGCGGGTCGTCTTCCCAGAATTTGGTGCGGAAAAACGAGCGCGTCAGGCCGTCGCCGCTGGTCATGGTCAACCCGTGGGGCAAGCGCATGTCGGTGCCGCGCAACAGGCGATCGAACACGGTGCAGGCAAAACTGCCCGGCACCGCGGAGGCCTGGAGGAAATGCTCATCGATGCAGCCGTCGGGGAACAAGCCGCGCAACGGCTCGATCAGGCCGGCGTCCCAACAGGCATGCACCACCCGGAAACGCCCGGCATCGACGAACAGAGGCAATTCATAGAACCATTGCAGAAAGTCATGCCAATCTTCGGGATGATCTTCAAACTGAGTCAGGGTTTCCTTGAGCAGGCGACCGTGGCGTGGCGTATGTTCGCGCACGAACTGCTGGCCGCTGCCCGGTAGCGCCGGCGTGCTCCAGCCGAGGGCGTTGAATTCATGGTTGCCCATGATGCACAGCGCCTGGCCGGCTTCGACCATGTCGTGGACGATGTGCAGCGCCTCGCGAATCCGCGGGCCGCGGTCGATGATGTCGCCCAGGAACACCGCCATGCGCGACGGATGCCGCCAGACGCCAGCCTGTTTGTGGTAACCGAGCCGGTCGAGCAAGTGCTCAAGGGTCAGAGCGCAACCGTGCACGTCACCGATCAGGTCGTAGCTACGCGCGGGATCGAGCATCAGTCGCCTCCACCACCCAACTTGCTGCCCCAGCCGAGCTTGGTCCGGCAGACTTCATAGTAGTTGTGGTCGAGCGGGTGAATCAGCCGCAGCTTCTGCGCTTTCTTGCTGATGGTGATGGTGTCACCGGGCGCGCAGGTGAAGTGATTCTGCCCGTCACAGGAAACTTGCGGGTAAATCTGCATATCTTTGGACACGACGATTTTCAGCTCACTGTTGCCATCGACCACGATCGGTCTACCTGACAAGGTATGGGGGTACATCGGCACAATCACAATAGCGTCAAGCTTGGGATGCATGATCGGGCCGCCCGCCGACAGTGCGTAGGCGGTTGATCCGGTCGGCGTGGCGACGATCAGGCCGTCGGCCTTCTGGCTGCAGACGAACTGGCCGTCGATGTACAACTCGAACTCGATCATCCGCGTCGATTTGCCGGGGTGCAGCACCACGTCGTTCAGCGCATCGCCTTGGCCGATGGCCTCGGCGTGGCGACGGACTTCGGCTTGCAGCAGGAAGCGGTTTTCTACCAGATAGTGGCCGTCGAGCACTTCGGCGACTTTGACTTCGAGCTCATCGGGGCGAATATCGGTCAGGAACCCCAGGCTGCCCCGGTTGATGCCGAGCACCGGAATATTGTGTCGGGCCAGCGCCCGGGCGGCACCCAGCAGGCTGCCGTCACCACCGACCACAATCACCATGTCACAGACTTCACCGAGCATCTTGCGCGACGAAGTTTGCAGGCCATGACCCGGCAGGACTTCGGCGATGGTGTCTTCGAGGATCACGTGCAGGTGACGATCGAGCAGAAACCGTTTCAGTCGGCGGACGGTATCCAGCACCTGAGAACTGCCCAGGCGACCGATGATGCCGATATTACGAAATTGCTCCATGGGGCTCCTATTAGGATGCGGAGGGCCTGCGACGGCGAAAAACACGATTATGGGCGAAAGCGCGGCGTAGACAAAACCCTTTCAGCCACGACGGTGCGCTCGCGTTTCGGGCTATGCTCGCAAGATGATCCTATTTCCAGATTTGCTCCAGTTACCTCACCAGTTGCGCCACCCCGAAGTGCGCGACCTGGCCTGGGTCATCCTCGCGCCGCCGATGCTCAGCGTCACCCCGTGGCCGCAGCGTCATCCGCTGGCGGGCAGCGACTGGGTGCAGGCACCGGAGCGCCTGGAACACTGGCTCCGGCAACTGGATCGCGACAGCTACGACCTGCTGCACTGGCTGGCTCAGGCCAGGACCCGGCGGCTGGGTCTGTACTACGAGCGGCTGTGGCAATACGCCGTGCGACACGCGCCGGGCATCGAACTGATTGCCGCCAACATGCCAATCCGCCGTGAAGGCCACACCTTGGGTGAACTGGATATGCTGCTGCGTGATCGCGATGGCGTGCATCACCTGGAACTGGCGATCAAGCTCTATCTGGGTCCACAGAACGGTGACGGCCACGACACCGCGCAGTGGCTCGGACCGGGTTGTCATGATCGGCTCGACCGTAAACTCAAACACCTGAGCCAGCATCAATTACCGATTTCCGCGCGGGCGGAGAGCCGTGCAGTGCTGGCGTCGCTGGATATCCAGCAGTTCAGTGCGCATCTGTGGCTGGGCGGTTATCTGCTCTATCCGTGGCCGGGACAGTCCGAGTCACCGAGCGGCGCGCACCCTCAACATTTGCGCGGTAGCTGGCTGCATCAGAAGGATTGGGCGGACTTTGTCGTGCAACGCCCGTTCGGCCGCTGGCAACCCCTGCCCCGCCATGCCTGGTTGGCGCCGGCGCACTATCCCGAAGAGCAAACCTGGAATGCTGAACAGCTGAGCGCATGGCTGAGCGATCTGGACCCGCTGGCACCGGCGCAGTTGATGGTGCGGCTGACAGAGAATGGCGAAGGAGATTGGGAAGAAGCCGAGCGGCTGTTTCTGGTGTCCGATCTTTGGCCGAATGTGCCGGGGAATGGTTGAGTCTTGTAGCGTCTGTGTAGGCCTCTTCGCGGGCAAGCCTCGCTCCTACAGATAAGCGTCGTTCACAAATTTTGCAATCCACACAAAACCTGTAGGAGCGAGGCTTGCCCGCGAATGGACCCAACGCGGTCTAGATGGGGACGGTCATTGCTTTTTATGCTGCTCAACCCACAGCGCATACGCATCGATGAATTTCTGCAAGAACGGCCTGACCGACTCCGACAACTTGCCTGCCTCGTCGAATGCTGAACCAGCGCCACCCAGGTAGGCCTCCGGTTGTTGCATGCACGGCACATTGAGAAACACCATGGACTGGCGCACGTTGTGGTTGGCGCCAAATCCGCCGACGGCGCCCGGTGAAGCGCTGATCACCGCACCCGGCTTGCCGTTCCAGGCGCTCTTGCCATAAGGGCGCGACCCCACGTCGATCGCATTCTTCAATGGCGCCGGTACCGAACGGTTATATTCCGGGGTCACGAACAGCACCGCGTCGGATGAACTCACTTGTTGTCGGAAAGTGCTGTAGGCTGCCGGCGGTGATTCGCCATCGATGTCTTCGTTGTAGAGCGGCAAATCGCCGATTTCGACGATGTTCAGCTTCAGATTGGCAGGCGCCAGCTCGGCCAGCGCCAGCGCGACCTTGCGGTTGATCGATGCTTTTCTCAGGCTGCCGACCAGAACGGCGATCTCATAGACGTTGTTCATGGAAGATTCTCGACTGTCCAATGGGAAGAGCTTCTAGTTATAGATGATCAAATGACGATTCAACCAGCGGGCGACGGAAAATCGACGCCCCTGACTATTTTTTTCCTGTAGGAAAACTTACCTCGCCCAACCACGGTCTACAGAACCGCAAATTGAGTGATTTATCTCCAGAGGTTCTAAGCAGATGGCAGCAGTACTCGTCGGTCAGTTCCATGCAAGAGACGCGGAAGGCCGCGTTTATTCCGTGCATGAGTTCCAGGAATCCACCCCGTCGCACGACGGCCTCGCCGGCTCGGTGCCTGTCAGCACCTATAAGCTGGCCATTGGCGACCGGCTCAACAAACTCGACGACAACGAATTTGTGCTGGTGCAATCGGGCGTCACCCTCACTCGCGAACCTGAAACGAACGTGGCCTCATAACTCGCTGTTATGAGCAGAAGTCATATGCGCGCACTTGAGTTAGGATTCAGTGACTGACTCCCTCACCTGCTGAACATGGACTTCACGCATGCGTTTACGTCATATCGAAGTGATCCAGGCGCTCCTGCAGACCGGTCACCTGGGCACCGCCGCCGAATGGCTGCAGCTGCCAGTGGCCGAGGTTGAACGCACTCTGCGGGATGCCGAGGATCAGTTGGGTTTCATGCTGTTTGCCAGCGTGCGTGGTCGTCTGCAAGCCACGCGCGAAGCACGGGAGCTGCAAGTCGAGATCGCCCACGTCTACGAAGCCCTCGAGCCGGTCCAGCGACTGGCCAGCAGCCTCAAGCAATATTTGGCCCCGCCCCTGCGCATCATTTGCACCCCGCCGTTGGCACAACACCTGTTGCCACACAGCATCGCGGCCCTGCGCCGACGCCTCCCCGACGCACCTTGCACCCTCCTGAGCCAGCCGACCGGCGCGATTGTCAGAAGCCTGCTGCTGCGTGAAAGCGACCTGGGCCTGAGCCTGCATGACCCGGACCACGCCGATATCCATTGCCAGGTCATCGCTCAAGGCAAGCTCCAGCTGCTGGCACCCCATGGCTGGCTGCAACCGAAACAGAAGTACATCTCGCTGCAGGACCTGGCTGGCCAGTCGATGGTTGGCCTGGAAGGTCACGATCCGTTAAGCCCGGCACTGGACAACAAGCTGCATGCGCTGCGCCCTGCCCCGGTCATTCAGACACGGGTACAGACTCATCAGATGATGCGCAGCATGGTCGAGGCCGGTGAAGGTCTGGCGATCGTCGACCCATTTACCGCCCTCGGCGCCAAATCGGCCGGGCTCGATGCCTGCCCGCTGGCGCCTGCCGTGCCAATCAGCGTGTATGCCTTGAGCCTGAAGAGCGCCGAGCCCTCTGCGGCCGTTCAAGCGCTGCTGGACATCATCACGGAACAAGCCGTGGCGATGCTGGCGAGCTGAGCGGGTTTTCCAGCGGATTATCGAATAATCGATACCAGAACAACGCCATTTCAGCGGTATTCGGATCGATTCCGCGGTAGCGCAGGTGATCGATTCCGCCGACCACATAGCCACAGCGCTCATAAAGCCGACAGGCGCCCAGGTTGTTGTTCTGGGTTTCCAGCATGATGCCCGGCAGTTTTTTCTTGCGACTCCAGAACTGCGCCACGTCCAGCAACGCCTTGGCCACGCCATGACGGCGCGCCGGCGCATGCACCGCCAATTCATCGATATGGGCGAAGCCGTTCCAGTTGGTGCTGACCACTAAATGCCCCACCGGCTCGTCATCCAGATAGGCCATGAAAATCGCGCTGTCTGCGGCATCGCGAAAACTGCTGAATTCCTCGGGATCAATGCCGTAACACTTGCGATACGGGGTGATTGGCGTCACCGGCCACTGCGCCACCGGCTTACCGATTTGCGCGGCACCATAGGCGGCGACTTCAAAACTGAAATCACTGCCCCAGATATAAGCCGCAAACCCCTCATCGGCGACACGCACCGAGAGGCCTGGGTATTTGGGATTCATGACTGGTTGCATACTCGGAAAGGTCCTCATTCCTTGATGCAATCGACGGTGTAATGCCGTCCATTGCCCTCGTCTTCGTGTTGCAAGCCATGCACATCGGCGACAAATCCGGGAAAGCTGCTGTCGAACGTACGGGCAAACTTCAGGTAATCGATGATCGAACGGGTCGACTCGGTGAACCGCTCGCCGGGCATGATCAACGGGATGCCCGGCGGGTATGGCACCAGCATTACCGCTGCGATCCGCCCGTCCAGAGCATCGATCGAAACAGCCTCAACCTCCCCGCGTACTAATTGATCATAGGCGTCCGCCGGCTTCATCGCGACTTCCGGCAGTACGGTGTACATGCGTTTGAGGTGTTTGGCCGTGGCATTGCTGCGATAACAGGCGTGCAATTGATCACACAGATCGCGCAAACCCATGCCTTGATAACGGGCAATATTGTGTTGTGCCACGCACGGCAGGCAGGTGGCCAGGCTGACATTGGCGTCGTAACTGCGCTTGAACTCCAGCAACTCGGTCAGCAGCGTGCTCCATTTGCCCTTGGTGATGCCCATGGAGAACAGCACCAGGAACGAATACAGCCCGGTCTTTTCCACGACCAGTCCGCGTTCCCAGAGGAATTTGCTGACCACCGCCGCCGGAATACCCCGCGCGCTCAGGGCACCGCCCGCCGTCAAACCCGGCATCACCAGCGTGACCTTGATCGGATCGAGCAGTACGTAATCATCGGTTACGCCGCCAAAGCCATGCCAATCGGCGTCGGGTTGCAGCAACCAGTCTTCGGTGACTACCTGTTCGATACCTTCGGCCGAGGGTGGTTGCCAGATGGAAAACCACCAGTCATCGGCGGCGATGTGCTGACGCAGATTGGCCAGGGCTCGGCGAAAGCTCAGGGCCTCGTCGAACATTTCCTGCAACAGCGAACGGCCAGCCGGCCCTTCCATCATCGCCGACGCCACGTCCAGCGAGGCGATGATGCTGTACTGCGGCGAGGTCGAGATGTGCATCATGAACGCTTCGTTGAAACGGTCGCGGTCGAGCTGCCGCGCACCGCCGTCCTGAACGTGAATCATCGACGCCTGACTGAACGCCGCCAGCAATTTGTGCGTGGAGTGCGTAGTGAACACCAACGGGCTGTCTTCGCTGCGGGAAGTGCCCATGCCGTAACGGCCGGCGAAGAACTCATGAAATGCTGCGTAGGCGTACCAGGCCTCGTCGAAATGCAAGACCTCGACGCTGTTGCCCAGGCTCTGCTTGATCAATTCGGCGTTGTAACAGAGGCCGTCGTAAGTCGAATTGGTCACCACCGCCAACTTGACCTTGGGTTCGCGGCCCTTGGTCAGCGGGCTGGCGTCGATCTTGGCCTGGATCGATTCACGGCTGAACTCACTGAGCGGAATCGGGCCGATGATCCCCAGCTCATTGCGCTCCGGGCACAGGTACAGCGGGATCGCGCCGGTCATGATGATCGAGTGCAACACCGATTTGTGGCAGTTGCGATCCACCAGCACCAGGTCATCGCGGGCCACCATGGAATGCCAGACGATCTTGTTGGCGGTCGAGGTGCCATTGATCACGAAAAAGGTGTGATCGGCGCCGAAATTACGCGCAGCTCTCGCTTCCGCTTCGGCCAGCGGGCCGGTGTGATCGAGCAGCGAACCGAGTTCCGGTACCGACACCGACAAATCCGAACGCAGCGTATTTTCCCCGAAAAACTGATGAAACGCCTGCCCAACCGGGCTCTTGTGATACGCCACGCCGCCGCCATGGCCGGGGGTATGCCAAGAATAATTGGAATCGGCCGTGTGCTGCACCAGCGCCTTGAAGAACGGCGGCAACAGACCGTCCAGATATTTGCGCGCCGCGCGGGCAACCTGACGGGCGAGGAAGGGCACGGTGTCTTCGAACAAATAAAGAATGCCGCGCAGTTGATTGAGCTCGGCCATGGCGTCAGCCGGGGCATTTTCCAAGGTCACCTGTTCGCCCAAGGCAAAGATCGGCAGGTCCGGCGCCCGAACCCGTGCCAGGCGGATCAGCTCCGCCATGTTATGCAGAAGATGAGCATTGGTGCTGGCGTCTTCGGCGGCAATCAACATGCAAGAGAGGCCGTGATGAGTCGAGGCAACCAGACGCCCTTCGTTGTAATCGACCGCCGAGACGATGCTGAAGCCTTCCTGCTCAAGCTCCCGGGCGATGCCACGCACACGATCACCGGCAACGGTGTCGGCCTTGATGTCGCGGTGGACGATCAGGACCGGGAATTTCAAATCTTTATACATGGGGCTCGGTGTCCTGAGGCGGCAGACCGTGGCCTGCCAATAACCTCAGGGTAGAGGGTTGGAGCGCATGTGGCGAGGGGGATGCCCTGAAGTGGGTCGGCGGGTGCACCAGCAAGTGGCCAGCAAACCCATTGTTCAGAAAGTTTACCTGTGGCGAGGGAGCTTGCTCCCGTTGGGCTGCGAAGCGGCCCCCTGCACTCGCTCAGATACACCGTATTGGCAGGATTTGCGACTGCTGCGCAGCCGAGCGGGAGCAAGCTCCCTCGCCACAAAAGCCCTTCCGCTCGAAGGGGCTCAGGCCTGAGCCTTGGCCTCGGCCAATTGCTGCCACAACGACGGAGCGCCGGCGGATTTGGCGATGGCTTCAAGGCGCGCAATGTGCTGGGCCAGATCTTCTTCACTCGCGCGAATGATCCGGATCGGCTGACGATCGGCCGGCAGACGACGGATTTCGGTGGCGGAGTTATCCGCGCCCTCACCTGAACCATTGCCATCGGACGCGTTGCCGGCCAGCGACAGGCTGGTCTGGCCGCCGGTCATGGTCAGGTAAACGTCGGCGAGAATCTCGGAGTCGAGCAAGGCGCCGTGCAGCTCACGGCCAGAGTTGTCAACGCCATAGCGTTTGCACAAGGCGTCGAGGCTGTTGCGCTGCCCCGGGTGACGTTCCCGGGCCATCATCAGGGTGTCGAGGATCGAGCAGTGTTGCGTGATGTCCGCGCGGTCGTGCTGGCCCATCAGGGCGAATTCGTTGTTGATGAAGCCAACGTCGAACGCCGCGTTATGGATGATCAGCTGTGCGCCCTTGATGAACTCGAAGAACTCATCGGCCACTTCAGTGAAACGCGGCTTGCCCACCAGGAATTCGTTCGTGATGCCGTGGACGCCGATGGCGCCTTCGTCACTCTCGCGATCCGGTTGCAGGTAAACGTGGAAATGCCGGCCGGTCAGGCGCCGACCGATCAACTCGACACAACCGATTTCGATAATCCGGTGGCCGTCGGTCACCGGCATGCCGGTGGTTTCGGTATCGAGTACAACGGATCTGGTGGCCATCAGTGCTCAGCTCTCAACGGGTCAATCGTGCAAAAGCGGCGATGTTAACACGCTCGCGAGATCGTCAACGACCGGTATTCAGACCAGCAACTGGCCGCCGCGATTTTGATGCTGTGATTTCTTGAGGAGCCGGGTTTGCCCGCGATGCGCCCTGGCAGGAACACCGAGTCGTGGCCTTCGCGAGCAAGCCCGCTCCCACATTTGATCGCATTCCCCTGAGAGAACTCGGTCGAATGTGGGAGCGGGCTTGCTCGCGAAGAACGATGACGCGGTGCATCGGTAGAACCGAAATCAGGCCTGCTTGTACCCACGCACTTCATCAACGCCACGGTTGGCCAGTTGGTCGGCCCGCTCGTTGCCGTGATGGCCGATGTGCCCGCGCACCCATTTCCAGGTGACGTTGTGGCGGTTGACCTGCTCGTCGAGCAGTTTCCACAGATCGGCGTTTTTCACCGGCTCCTTGGCCGCGGTTTTCCAGCCGCGTTTCTTCCAGTTGGCCATCCACTCGTTGATGCCTTTCATCACGTACTGGGAGTCGGTCACCAGCAGTACGTCGCAGGAGCGCTTGAGCTCTTCCAGGCCACGGATCGCGCCCATCAACTCCATGCGGTTGTTGGTGGTGTTGGCTTCGCCGCCCCAGAGTTCTTTTTCAACGCCCTTGCACACCAGCAATGCACCCCAGCCGCCCGGGCCAGGGTTGCCCTTACAGGCGCCATCGGTGAAGAGTTCTACGCTATCGCTCATGCCAATCTATCCAGAAAATGCGGTGGCTCGCCGATTGGTGACCGACGATGCCCGAGGCCGGGGCGAACCCGGCCGGGAAAATAAAATGTGTATTACGGTTCGAGGTGACGACGGTTGACCTTGGCCATCGGCAAGGGAATCAGTTTGCCCATCGGTTCGCGCCGTTCCTGACGCACCGGCCGCAGGCCCACAACAATCTTGCGCGCGACCAATAAATAGAAGCCACCACCCGACAACTGCCAGTCACCGGCCTTGCGCTCCCAACCGGCCAGACGGGCTTGCCAGGCAGGCGACGCAAGCGGCGGACGATAGCACCCGAAGCGGCGTTTCTCCAGCGCGAAGCCGAGCAGATTCAGCCAGTCGCCAACCCGCGATGGCGAAATGCAACGGGCCTTGCGCAAGGCGTCATGGGCGAACACACGACGCAGGCCCCAGCTGCTCCAGGGGTTGATCCCGACAATCAGCAGATGCCCGCCAGGCCGAACGCTGCTCGCCGCTTCGCGCAGCAAACCGTGGGGCGACAGGCAAAAATCCAGCCCGTGCTGCAACACCACCACATCGGCGGCGTGCTCGCTCAAAGGCCAGGCCTGCTCTTCGCAGACGATCTCCACACCCGGCAACGGCGCGCCGAGCCGCACATTGCGCTGGACCTGCGGCGCCGACGGCGGCGTCTGCGCCGAAGGGCCGTAATGCACCAGGTAGCCGCCGAAAAAGCGCCCCAACTCGTCTTCGAGCATGCGTCGTTCTTCGTCCAGCAGAAATTGCCCGATGGGGCCGGACAGCCATTCACGGGCCGCGCTGATCAATGTCAGCCACTCAGGATCGGCCTGAGCGAACGCTTTATCGGTCATTGCATTCTCCAACGCGCCAGGAAGTTCTAAGATGCGCCAATGTTTTCCGCTTGGCGAATCCGACGATGATACAGATCAGTGCCCTGCCCGCCTTCACCGACAACTACATCTGGTTGTTACAAGACCACAGCACCCAGCGCTGCGCCGTGGTCGATCCGGGCGATGCCGCGCCAGTACAAGCCTGGCTCGCGGCGCACACGGGTTGGGTGTTAAGCGATATTTTGATCACTCATCACCATCATGACCATGTCGGCGGCGTCGAGCGGCTGAAAAAAGCGACAGACGCGACAGTCTACGGCCCGGCCAGCGAAAGCATCCCGGCGCGGGACGTGGCGCTCAAGGACAATGACCGCATCAGCGTGCTGGGCTGGGACTTCGATGTTATCCAGGTGCCGGGCCATACCCTCGGGCACATCGCCTTTTATCATCAGGGCCATTTGTTTTGCGGTGACACCCTGTTCGCCGCCGGTTGCGGGCGCCTGTTCGAAGGCACGCCGGAGCAAATGCATCACTCGCTGAGCCGCCTCGCGGCGCTGCCCGAAGACACGCTGATCTACTGCACTCACGAGTACACCCTGAGCAATCTGAAGTTTGCCGCTGCGGTCGAACCGCTCAATCCGGACACTGCCGCACGTCTGGAAAAAGTCACCGCACAACGTGAAGCCGGAATCATGACGCTGCCCTCTACTCTGGCGCTTGAAAAGCGTACCAACCCGTTTTTGCGTGTTGACGAAACATCCGTTAAAGAAAAAGTGGACGAACGGAATGGAACCCAAAACCGGGCTCCGAGTGCGGTTTTTGCTGCTCTACGCGCTTGGAAAGATAAGTTCTAAGTAGCCATCACGTTGGTACAAAAATTCTGAATGGTTGACCGCAGGGGGTGCGCTTTCTAGAATCGCCCGACATTTTTGCCCGGAACTTACTTCCAGCCAATGTCGTCACCTATTCGTAAAGCCATCAATTCAGACGCATTGACCCGCTTGGCTCAAGCCATCGCGGTGGCTGTGTCCGCCACTCTGGCGGGCTGTTCCAGCCATGTGCCGCAGACCGAAGCGACACACACTCCGAACATCGCCGCTCGAGCCAAGCAAAAACCTGTCTGGCTCAGCGAAAAACCAACACCGCAAATTCCACAGGACGTCTGGGAGCGCATGCGCCAGGGCTTCCAGTTGCAGGACAACCTGGGCGTCAACCCGCGCATCGAGCAACAGCGCCTGTGGTTCGCCAGTAATCCGTCCTTCCTCGAAAACGCCGGCGAACGCGGCAGCCTCTACATTCACTACATCGTCGAACGCCTTGAAGAACGCAACATGCCGCTGGAACTGGCGCTATTGCCGGTGATTGAAAGCGCCTACAACCCGATGGCCTATTCCCGGGCCGATGCGGTTGGCTTGTGGCAATTCATCCCTTCCACCGGGCGTTATTTCAACCTGCGTCAAACCCGTTTCTATGATGGCCGTCGCGATATCACCGCCTCGACCACCGCGGCCATGGATTACCTGACCCGCCTGCACGACATGTTCAACGGCGACTGGCTGCTGGCCCTGGCGGCGTACAACGCCGGCGAAGGCACGGTCAGCCGGGCCATCGAGCGCAACGAACGACTCGGCCTGCCGACCGACTACTGGAACCTGCCGCTACCAGCGGAAACCCAGGCCTATGTGCCGAAGCTGCTGGCCCTGTCGCAAGTGGTCCTGGCGCCCGACGCCTATGGCGTGAACCTCAACCCGATCGCCAATGAACCGTACTTCCAGGTCGTCGAAATCAACCAGCGCATGGACCTGTCCAAGGTTGCCGCCGTCGCCAATATCGACGAAGACGAACTGTTCCAGCTCAACCCGGCCTTCAAGCAGCGCACCACCATCGACGGCCCCCAGCATCTGCTGGTGCCAACGTCCAAGGCGCAACTGCTGACCGCCAGCCTGTCGACCATGCGTCCTGACGAGCTGATCAGCCAGCGATCCCTCAAGCCGGTGTTCGAAGGGGCAGACGACAGCGAAATCGCCAGCCTCAAGCGCGCCTATCGGGTCAAACGCGGCGACAATCTGGGCACCATCGCCAAGGCCAACAAGGTCGAGGTCAAAGACCTGCAACGCTGGAACAAGCTGAACGGCAAAGACCTCAAGGTCGGCCAGACCCTGGTGATGCAGGACACCGCCAAGCGCAAATCCGGGCGCGTCAACACTGTGGTCGCGGCGAACAGCAAGACCAACGGCAAGGTTACAAACAAAACGCAACAGACCCAATACAAGGTCAAGCAAGGCGACTCGCTGTACATGGTCGCCAAACGCTTCAACGTTGAAATGCAGCACCTCAAGCGCTGGAACCCTCGGGTTGGCCAGGCGCTGAAACCGGGGCAGATGCTGACGGTTGCTTCGCCGCATTAAGATTGATGTGATGCCGAAAAGATCGCAGCCCTGTAGCAGCTGCCGAGCTCGCGAGGCTGCGTTCGGCTGCGCAGCAGTCGTGAGTCCGGCTAGTGCGGTCTGCCTGACACACTGCAATCACTGGTTTGACGACTGCTTCGCAGCCGAACGCAGCCTCGCAGGCTCGACAGCTGCTACGGCCGAACGCAGGCTTCGCCAGCTGCTACAAGTCATTCACCTGCGCAATTAACAACGCATTAACCCCCCGTCTTTTTCCTGTCGATACAAGCTGTTACTGTACGGCCCACAAAGCCCAAGCCGCCTGGATCGGATCTCTGACTTGAAGCGTCCCCTCCTCCTGCTCCTGATCAGCCTGGCCTTGAGCTCCCCCGCAAGCGCGACGATCAGCGAAAGCCATGGTTATGCGCAGTTCGGCACGCTCAAGTACCCGGCCAGATTTACCCACTTCGACTGGGTCAACCCGCAAGCGCCCAAGGGCGGTACGTTGCGGGTGATGGCGTTTGGCACCTTCGATACGCTCAACCCATACACCTTCAAGGGTTCGAGCCCGGTTTCCACCGCCAACTTCCTGCAATACGGCATCAACGAACTCAATGAACCGTTGATGGTCGGCACCGGCCAATACGCGCCGTCCGGCGATGAGCCGACCTCCAGTTATGGCCTGATTGCCCAATCGGTGGAATACAGCGAGGACCGCAGCTGGGTGGTGTTCAACCTGCGCCCCGAAGCGCGTTTCCATGATGGCACGCCGATCACCGCTTACGATGTGGCGTTCTCTTACCGTTTACTGCTCAAGGAAGGTCACCCGCAATACCGCACCAACCTTCAGGAAGTGTCGCGGGTGGATATTCTCAACCCACGGCGCATCCGTTTCGTCTTCAAACGCTCCGGTAATCCGCTGCTGATCCTGCGTCTGGGCGAGTTGCCGGTGTTGCCCCAGCATTACTGGGAAGGTCGCGATTTCAAGGCCACCACGTTCGAGCCGCCATTGGGCAGCGGGCCGTATCGCATCACCTCGGTAACGCCCGGGCGGCAGATCGTCTTCGAACGGGTCAAGGATTACTGGGGCAAAGACCTGCCCGTCAATCGCGGCAAGTACAACGTCGATCGCATGGAAGTCGAGTTCTACCGTGACAGCGACGTGGCCTTCGAAGCGTTCAAGGCCGGTGAGTTCGACATCTACATCGAACACCAGGCGAAGAACTGGGCCAACGGTTACAACTTCCCGGCCGTGCGCCGTGGCGATGTGATCAAGGCGCAAATCGCGCACCAGATCCCGACCCAGAGCCAGGGTCTGTTCATGAACAGCCGGCGGCCAACCTTCGCCGAGGCCAAGGTCCGCGAAGCGCTGGGGCTGATGTTCGACTTCGAATGGACCAACCGCACGCTGTTCAGTGGCGCCTACAAACGCGCCATGAGTTATTACCCCAACAGCGAGTTCTCCGCGACCGGGCTACCGGTCGGTCATGAGTGGCTGCTGCTCAAGCCCTATCGCGATCAGTTGCCCTCCAAGCTGCTCACCGAGCCGTTCAGCCTGCCGCAGACCGAAGGCCGCGGCATTCCGCGGGAAACCATGCGCAAGGCCCTGGAGCTGCTCGCCGAGGCCGGCTGGAAGCTCAACGGTCAACGGCTACAGAACACCATTGGCCAACCGTTGCGTTTCGAGATCCTGCTGGTCAACCCGAACCTGGAACGCATCCTTCAGCCCTACGTCGAAAATCTCGCCAGCATCGGCATTGACGCACGGCTGCGCACGGTCGATCGCGCCCAGTACAAACAGCGCCTCGATCAGTTCGATTTCGACATGATCCTGATGACCCTCAACCAGACCCTCAGCCCGGGCCTGGAACAATGGCAGTACTTCCACTCCAGCCAGGTCGGGGTCAAGGGCAGCAAGAATTACGCAGGTATCGCCAACCCGGTGGTCGACCATTTGCTTGAACAACTGCTCGCCGCCCAGACCCGTGATGCACAAGTCGCCGCCGGCAAGGCGCTCGACCGGGTGCTGCTGTGGCAGCACTACATCATTCCCAACTGGTACCTCAATTATCACCGCCTGGCCTACCGCAACCGGTTCGCCTTCGTCACCACGCCGCCCTACACCCTGGGCCTGAGCGCGTGGTGGCTGAAATCTTCGGAGAAAGATCGATGAAACCCGTACGCGCCCTGCTCTTGCAGGCCAGCGGTCTGTTGTTCGCCGGGCTGGCCTGCGCCGCCCCGCAACATGCCCTGACCCTGTACAACGAGCCGCCGAAATACCCGGCCGATTTCAAACATTTCGATTACGTGAACCCCGACGCGCCCAAGGGCGGGATCTTTCGCCAGGCTGGGTTCGGTGGCTTCGACAGCCTCAACCCGTTCATCAACAAAGGCGTGCCGGCCGACGACATCAGCATGATCTATGACACCCTGGCCAAACAGGGTCTGGATGAGCCGTTTACCGAATACGGCCTGATCGCCGGCAAAATCGAAAAAGCCCCGGACAACAGTTGGGTGCGCTTCTACCTGCGTCCCGAAGCACGCTTCCACGACGGCCATCCGGTACGTGCCGAAGACGTGGTGTTCAGCTTCCAGACCCTGATCAAGGACGGCGCCCCGCTTTTCCGCGGCTATTACAGCGACGTGGAGGACGTGGTCGCCGAAGACCCGCTCAAAGTGCTGTTTAAGTTCAAGCACAACAACAACCGCGAATTGCCGCTGATCCTCGGCCAATTGCCGGTGCTGCCCAAGCATTGGTGGGCCACCCGCGATTTCAACAAGGGCAACCTGGAACTGCCGCTGGGCAGCGGCCCGTACAAGGTCAGCGAAGTGAAGGCCGGACGTTCGGTGCGCTATGAGCGGGTCAAGGATTACTGGGGCAAGGACCTGCCGGTCAATCGCGGCTTCTACAACTTCGACGTGATGACCACTGACTACTACCGCGACAACACCGTCGCGCTGGAAGCGCTCAAGGCCGGTCAGTTCGACTTCTGGCTGGAATCGGCCGCGAAAAACTGGGCCAAGGCCTACAATATTCCGGCGGTGGCCGAAGGTCGGCTGATCAAGGAAGAAATCCCCAACGGCAACCCCACCGGCATGCAAGGCTTCGTGTTCAACCTGCGCCGCCCGGTGTTTCAGGATGTGCGTGTGCGTCAGGCACTGACCCTGTTGCTGGACTTCGAATGGACCAACAAGCAACTGTTCAACGGTGCTTACGCGCGCACCCGCAGTTACTTCGAAAACTCGGAAATGGCCGCCACCGGCCTGCCGGACACCGACCAGCTTGAAATTTTGAATCCGTTCCGCGGCAAGATTCCCGAGCAAGTGTTCAGCGAGGCGTTCCAGAACCCGGTGACCGACGCCAGCGGCATGATCCGCACCCAGCAGCGCAAGGCCTATCAACTGCTGCAAGAGGCCGGCTGGCGAATCGTCGACGACAAAATGGTCGACGCCACCGGCAAACCGGTGACCATCGAATTCCTGCTGGCCCAGACCGACTTCGAGCGGGTGTTGCTGCCGTTCAAGCGCAACCTCAGCGACCTGGGCATCGATCTGGTGATTCGCCGGGTCGACGTCTCGCAATACATCAACCGCGTGCGCTCCCGGGACTTCGACATGATCGTCGGCAGCTTCCCGCAATCCAATTCGCCGGGTAACGAACAGCGCGAGTTCTGGATGACCGCCGCCGCCGACAAACCCGGCAGCCGCAACTCCATGGGCCTGAAAGACCCGGTGGTGGATCAACTGGTCGAGCAACTGATCAACGCCGATTCGCGACAAAGCCTGGTGGCCCACGCCCGGGCGCTGGACCGGGTGCTGCAATGGGGCTATTACGTGATCCCCAACTGGCACATCAAGACCTGGCGTGTGGCGTACTGGAACCACATCGGCCACCCGAAGGTTTCGCCCAAATATGACATCGGCATCAATACCTGGTGGGTCAAGCCCAACGCGACATTGCCGATAGAAGTCGAAACCAAACTGCAAGCCGACCCTGCGGGCACGGAGTAATCAGATGCTGGCGTATATTTTTCGGCGACTGCTGCTGATCATCCCGACCCTGCTCGGCATTTTGCTGATCAACTTCGTGATCATCCAGGCCGCCCCCGGCGGGCCGGTGGAACAGATGATCGCCAAGCTCGAAGGCTTCGAAGGCGCCACCAGCCGCATTGCCGGCGGCGGTGCCGAGGTGTCGGTGGCCGGCTCGGCCTATCGTGGGGCGCAAGGCCTGGACCCGGCGCTGGTCAAGGAAATCGAGCACATGTACGGCTTCGATAAATCGGCGCCGGAGCGTTTGTGGATCATGATCAAGAACTACGCCACCCTGGATTTCGGTGACAGCTTCTTCCGTGACGCCAAGGTCATCGACCTGATCAAGGAAAAGATGCCGGTGTCGATCTCCCTTGGGCTGTGGAGCACGCTGATCATGTACCTGGTGTCGATCCCGCTGGGGATCGCCAAGGCGACGCGACACGGCAGCCACTTCGACGTCTGGACCAGTTCGGCGATCATCGTCGGCTACGCGATCCCGGCGTTCCTGTTTGCCATCTTGCTGATTGTGGTGTTCGCCGGCGGCAGCTATTTCGACTGGTTTCCGTTGCGGGGCCTGACCTCGAACAACTTCGACGAGCTGAGCACTGGCGGCAAGATCCTCGATTACTTCTGGCACCTGGCACTGCCGGTGACCGCCTTGGTGATCGGCAACTTCGCAACCATGACCTTGCTGACCAAGAACAGCTTCCTCGATGAAATCAACAAGCAGTACGTAGTCACCGCCAAGGCCAAGGGCCTGACCCGCCACCGCGTGTTGTACGGCCATGTGTTCCGCAACGCCATGCTACTGGTGATCGCCGGTTTCCCCTCGGCGTTCATCGGGATCTTCTTCACCGGCTCATTGCTGGTGGAAGTGATCTTCTCCCTCGACGGCATGGGACTGATGAGTTTCGAGGCGGCGATCAACCGCGATTACCCGGTGGTCTTCGGCACGCTGTTTATCTTCACCCTGCTGGGGCTGGTGGTGAAATTGATCGGTGACCTCACTTACACCTTTGTCGATCCGCGCATCGACTTCGAAAGCCGGGAGCATTGAGATGAACCTGTCCCCTCTCAATCGCCGACGTTTCGAGCTGTTCAAGGCCAACAAGCGTGGCTGGTGGTCGTTGTGGCTGTTCCTGATTCTGTTCGGCGCAAGCCTTGGTGCCGAGTTGATCGCCAACGACAAACCGCTGGTGGTGCACTACGACAACGCCTGGTACTTCCCGGCCCTCAAGCGCTACCCGGAAACCGCGTTCGGCGGCGAATTCCCGCTGGAAGCCAACTACAAGAGCCCGTACATCCGCGAACTGCTCAAGGCCAAGGACGCCTGGGTGTTGTGGGCGCCGATCCCCTACAGCTACCAGAGCATCAACTACGACCTGAAAGTCCCGGCCCCCGCGCCGCCTTCGGCCGATAACCTGCTGGGCACCGACGATCAGGGCCGCGATGTGCTGGCCCGGGTTATTTATGGCTTCCGGATTTCGGTGCTGTTCGCTTTGACGCTGACCATTCTCAGCTCGATCATCGGCGTGATCGCCGGGGCCTTGCAGGGTTTTTATGGCGGCTGGGTCGACCTGGCCGGGCAGCGTTTTCTGGAGATCTGGTCCGGGTTGCCGGTGCTGTACCTGCTGATCATTCTGGCCAGTTTCGTGCAACCAAATTTCTGGTGGCTGCTGGGGATCATGCTGCTGTTCTCGTGGATGAGCCTGGTGGATGTGGTGCGCGCCGAATTCCTGCGCGGCCGGAATCTGGAATACGTGCGCGCGGCGCGGGCGCTGGGCATGCAGAATGGTGCGATCATGTTCCGCCACATCCTGCCCAACGCCATGGTCTCGACCATGACCTTCATGCCGTTCATCCTGACCGGCGCCATCGGCACGCTCACCGCCCTGGACTTCCTCGGCTTCGGCCTGCCGCCGGGCGCGCCGTCCCTGGGTGAACTGGTGGCCCAGGGCAAATCCAACCTGCAAGCGCCGTGGCTGGGTATGAGTGCGTTTGCGGTGCTGGCGTTGATGTTGAGTCTGCTGGTGTTCATCGGCGAGTCCGCTCGCGATGCCTTCGACCCGAGGAAGTGAAATGAATCAGGACAATCTGATCGAAGTGCGCGACCTGGCCGTCGAGTTTGTCGTCGGTGAGCGCGTGCAGCGGGTGGTCGAGGGCGTCAGCTTCGACATCAAGCGCGGCGAAACCCTGGCGCTGGTGGGCGAAAGCGGCTCCGGCAAATCGGTGACCGCCCACTCGATCCTGCGGCTGCTGCCCTACCCGCTGGCCCGGCATCCGTCCGGAACTATCACTTATTCCGACCGGAATCTGCTGGACCTGAAAGAGAAAACCATCCGCCACATCCGCGGCAACCGGATTGCGATGATCTTTCAAGAGCCGATGACCTCGCTCAACCCTCTGCATTCGATCGAAAAACAGATCAACGAAATCCTGGGTATCCATAAAGGCCTGACCGGCAAAGTCGCGACCAAGCGCACGCTGGAACTGCTGGAAATGGTCGGCATCCCCGAACCGCAGAAGCGTCTCAAGGCCCTGCCCCACGAATTGTCCGGCGGCCAGCGCCAACGGGTAATGATCGCGATGGCCCTGGCCAATGAGCCGGAATTGCTGATCGCAGACGAACCGACCACGGCCCTGGACGTGACCGTTCAACTGAAAATCCTCGAACTGCTCAAGGAATTACAGGCCCGTCTGGGCATGGCGTTGTTACTGATCAGTCACGATTTGAACCTTGTACGAAGAATTGCGCATCGGGTATGTGTCATGCAGCGCGGTTGCATCGTCGAACAGGCATCGTGCGAAGAATTGTTCCGCGCGCCGCAGCATCCGTACACGCGGGAACTGCTGGCAGCGGAGCCCAGCGGCAAGCCGGCGACCAATCTGATTGGCCCGCCGTTGCTGCAGGTCGAGGACCTGAAAGTCTGGTTCCCGATCAAGAAAGGCTTTCTGAAAAAGACCGTGGACCATATCAAAGCGGTCGACGGCATCAATTTCAGCCTGCCCCAGGGCCAGACCCTGGGGATTGTGGGAGAAAGCGGTTCCGGCAAGTCGACGCTCGGCCTGGCGATTTTGCGGCTGATCGGTAGCAAAGGCGTCATACGTTTTGAAGGCAAGCAGCTAGACTGCCTGACGCAGAGCGAAGTTCGGCCGCTGCGCCGGGAAATGCAGGTGGTGTTCCAGGACCCGTTCGGCAGCCTGAGCCCACGGATGTGCGTGAGCCAGATCGTCGGCGAAGGCCTGCGGATCCACAAGATGGGCACCGAGGCAGAACAGGAACAAGCGATTATTGCGGCACTCAAGGAGGTAGGTCTGGACCCGGAAACCCGGCACCGCTACCCCCACGAATTTTCCGGTGGGCAACGGCAAAGAATCGCCATTGCCCGGGCATTAGTGCTAAAACCGGCGTTGATTCTGCTGGACGAGCCGACTTCGGCCCTCGACCGCACCGTGCAACGCCAAGTGGTGGAGCTGCTACGTTCACTGCAAACCAAGTACAACCTGACGTATTTGTTTATCAGCCATGACCTGGCTGTCGTCAAAGCGCTGAGCCACCAGCTGATGGTGGTCAAGCATGGCCAAGTGGTCGAACAGGGAGACGCGCAAAGTATCTTTGCCGCCCCCCAACATCCGTATACACAGCAGTTGCTGGAAGCCGCTTTTCTGGCACCAGCCACTGCGCAATAAACCTGAAAAGAGGAGCAACACATGGGTTTTCTCGCCGGTAAGCGCGTACTGATCGTCGGTGTCGCCAGCAAGCTGTCCATCGCATCCGGCATCGCTGCCGCCATGCATCGCGAGGGCGCTGAGCTTGCCTTGACTGATCATAAAGACAAACTCAAGGG